>CAZHLC010000605.1:0-3229 GCA_964532545.1 uncultured Leptospiraceae bacterium
CAGGCCCAGAAGGCCTTTGTCTGGGCCAGAAACTTTCTGTTAAAAACCCAGCGTAGAGAAGATGACTCGCATAAAAAGCGCCAGGGCTTTTTTGCCCGGTTGGTACGCCGGCTGATTCGAAAGACACAAGAGGGTGAGAAACAGCTGTTAGACTTTCTTGAATCCGCAGCCTTTGTTGAGCTGGCCCCGGGCAGTGCGGCCATTGAAGAATTAAATCAGAAACCACTGCCCGCAGGTGTACGCTACGTCTGTATAGTAGGAGATATTACCCTCGACCCGGTTCTGCATCGGCCAGACCTGGGCGTTTCGAAGAAGAGAGTTCGGTCATACTGGCTCAAGCTTACCCGTAATATGATTCACAAATATTCATCAAGGTTTTTTAAAGAGCCGGTCGATGCCTTTGTCAACTATCTGACAGGCTACCTTGAGAAAAAAGGCAAGATTAGCATCGAAGCAGCCTTTGACTCTGATGGGGTCGTGCCGGCCATCAGCCAGCAGCTACACCATTTTAAAAAGACGCCTCAGGTGTATAAGACCATCAGGGTTGCTTCAAGTCATATTAATCTCACCGATCATGGTGAAAAAATCTTTCAGGCCCTGGCTGTGGCCGGCGCATTTTATAGAGACTAAAAATGTCATTTTCTTATTGCGCAAATAATCTCGGTTAGATTAGGTGTGTCACTGTCCTATCGGGCAAAAACCAAAGGGGGTACCATATTTAGAACGTCTACCCGGTGCGACTAAAACTGATGTTAAGCAGTGTAAAGAAAAAGGCTCATCAAGCAGCTGGAAGTATAAAATAAAGAAAGTATATAATCTCTAAGCTAACAGCAAACATGGTGTTCAGACCGAAAAAGATTGAGGTCGTCAAGCATAGCTTGAGCGAGCAATGCCAGGCCAAACAAACGGCCAGGCAACTCTGGGCCGCGCGCTTTTTCTGGTATCTTCTGAACACCGTGTAAACAAATGGCTGCCCTGCGGGGCAGGGCAGCAGTTCTTTAAATAAAAATCTGCAGGTCGAGCTGCAGACAAAGCTACAGGCAAGTTATGCGATATCTGTTATCTTTTCTATTCTTAATCTCATTTATCTGGGCCGAATCAATCGAATGGAGGCCCTACGTAGACCGTAATGCCATCAAAGACCGGTACTGGGGTTACCAGTTTAATACCGGCGACATGGTAATCAAGGGGCTGCGCGGTGAGAAAATCAGGCTGGTGACCTTTGCCAGGGCCGGCAACGGCAAGTGGGAACATCACTGGAGCAGCCAGCACATTGAGGTGCTGTCTGACCCGTTTTATATTCCCGATGGGGCTCTGAACCAGATGTTCTGGGGTGATATGTATCTCACCGACAACTTCGGGCGTGGCCCCAAAGAAATCACCCTGTCGGTGAACATACGCAAGGTCTCAACAGACAACAACGTCACCCGCAAAGACATCTCACTGGGCACCATCAACCTGGGTGAGCGCACTACGGCCAGCGGCGAGGGCTCATCAAATACCCATGACGCCAAAATGCGTAGAAAGCACTACCCCTGGAATGCCCGCAAACACCCCAACCTGATGCTGCAGCCCTACCATTTTGCCATGACCGAGAAGCCGGTGTTAAAAACCGCCATGGTGTTTACCTACGGGGCAAAGATTCCCAATGTTAACCTGAAACTCACAGATATTCAGTATCTGCCCGGCGGCGACCGACTGCTGCTGGCCGATGATGGCGGTAACGTTTTTCTGTATGATATCAATACCAACCAGACTGTCTGGAAGAAGCGCTACTACAGTAACAATAAACATTCCATAAATATTCTGACAGTTTCGCCTGATGGCAAAACCTTTCTGGTCTCGCAGTCAATCGCGGCTGTGGGTGCGGTAGCCGGCCTGTTTGAACACCGGGTCAGTGATGGCAGATATGTTAGAAAAATTAACGAGGGCTCGGCATACCACGATGTGCAAGATAAACAACTTACCGGTGAGCCCATGGTCTGTGTCTCGGCTTACTACTATAACCACGGCAAGTACCTTATGACCAAATGGGTGAACTTCAAGGCGACCCATCGCCAGTTCGATGTGAGTATTAAATCTTATGAAGGCCGCACTCTGAAAAAACGCTGGCAATGGCAGCAGATTGACCCCGATGGCATTGATCGGGGGCGTTCTTTTCACCGGCGTCTTTCGGTGATTGAAGACCTTACCAGGCTTGATTATCTATACATCTTCAGCCCTACGGGCAAGGTGCGCTACGTCAGCAAAAGAGACCTGCGCAAACACCGTAACGGCACCGCCAAAATTGATATTCGAAAAAGACCCCATGGCAAGTATCGTTACCACATGCCCATGCTCACCTATGGTCACCTTCGTAACGTCATCGCCACCCCCAGGCGCAATATTGTTTATGGCGCCTACCTGCATGATGATGGGGGTGGGGCCATCACCAAATTTAATATAAAAAATGGCAAGGTGCTGCAGTACAATAATGAATACCGCGACCTCAATGCTCTTGGTGGTCTGGCTAAGGCCAAATACCTGGTAGGCCGCTCTGGCTCGGGGGGCGTCAACTGGCTGCATATCTGGAATGCTAATAGCAAATATCTGGTTTTTGATTCTTACATTACCGGGGCAGTGGCCTTTCACCCCGAAAAGAAAGAAGTGGCCATGCTTGATGGTGAGTATGTGCGTTTTGCTATTGAGCGGCCTAAGCGGGTGATCAGGCTCAGCAAAAACTGGCAGAAGCTGAACCTGTTTGTTAAACCCCAGACCATGGCGCTTGCCTATACAAAAGATGAAAGCTCATTTATCTTTGGCATGCACGGCCGGGGTGCCACACCCCGCAAAGAAGGGGCGGGTACCCATCTATCAAATATGCGCTATAACCGCCACTGGGCCCGCTGGCTCACTGAGGCCGGCAAAGATGGTACCCAGCTGCTGCTCAGGGGGTTCACCAAAACCAGACTTGAGATATGGGGCGGGCTGAGCAAACGCGAGTACAACATGTCAACCGCCCAGATGCGCAAGAGGTTGGGCAAATGGTAAAACTTAAAACAGGCAAATATCTTCTGGCCTTGTTCTGTACCGTACCCCTGCTTGCCCAGGTTTATGACTTTCCTTTTGCGGTTGAACTTGATATGAAAAAATTACCAAAGAAAGTTAGTTTTCAGAGAAAACGAAATGGCATGGTCTATGACCTCAAAACCAAACTAACGTTGATGAAGTGCGCCATCGGCCAGACCTT
>CAZHLC010000606.1:0-3223 GCA_964532545.1 uncultured Leptospiraceae bacterium
GGCAATTGCTTGAAACCGCCAGAACCAATGGTCGCGCCTTCGGCGTTCTGCAAGAGCAGGGTAAACTCTATCAGGTTTTTGCTCAGGTTCTCTCTGGGCGCCGTTTGAACTTTGTGTTCATCGGTGGTCGAGAGGTTGATGATACCTTTGCCTATAAAATTGATGAGTTGAGTGGCAGCAAAACAGTTTTTCTTGTTAACAATAAAGTTGTGGCAACTGCTTTTCAAAAAGAGAATATTTCTGAAATAGAAAAGCAGCTGCCTGAAATTCGAGAAATTTTCAAGGGGCAGAATTCTGAAGAAGAAGATTCTCAAGAAAGCACCGAAGAAGAAGACACAACAGACGATGAAGACGAAGATGTAGTCGAGCCCTCTGAAGATGGTTCAACGACTATTGAGACCGAAGAAGGCAGTGATTCATCTGAGATTTCATTGAAAACAGCCTCTATGACCATAACCAATGCCAAGACTAAGCAGAGTGAAGAGTATCTGGTGCATATGGGGGCTCTATCACCTGAATCTGGTATAGGCAGCTACATGGTTGCGTCGTCAAAGAGCGAGGCTCTCGCATTTCTGGTTACCATGCGTTATATTCTATTGATTGCCCTGATTATCGGTCTGGCCCTGGCGTATTTCATGGGTATGTTCAGCTCTCGGGCTGTGACTGGCAACGTTAAGTCACTGGTCGAAGATGTGAATGTGGTAAAAGAGGGCAATCTTGAGCATGAGATTAAAATCGATTCTGAAGATGAGATCGGTTTTCTGGGTGAACAGTTTGATTCGTTGCGAATAGCCTTTAAAGACTCGCAAGATAAACTTCGTGATTATGCAGATAACCTCGAAGAAAAAGTGAAAGAACGCACAGCCGAACTTACGAAGGCAAAAAAAGAAACTGACCAGATTATGAATACCGTTGATCAGGGCCTCTTTCTCGTACATAAAGAGAATGAGGGTTTTATCATGGGTAGCGAATACTCAGCTGCTCTGCAGCAGATTCTCGAAGTTAAAGACCCCGGCAACAAAGACGTTATGAACACCATCAAACCCTTTGTTGGCGACAAGGTGGTTGAGAATACCCGTAAATATCTCGATCTTATGTTTCAGAAGGGCACCAGTGAGAAAATGCTCGCTAAATTAAACCCTCTGCGCAGCATCGAAGCCCAGTTTAACGGCGGTGGCGATGACTCAAATAAGTTTCTTAAATTTCAGTTCAGCCGAATCTTAGATGAAGACCAGATCGCTCAGCTGATGGCGACTGTAACCGATGTAACGCAAGAAACCAAACTCAGTCGCAAGCTGGCCGCTACAGAAGAAGAAAACCGCAAACAGATGGAGATGTTGTTCTCTATACTGCAGATTCCGCCGAATGTGCTGGCTGACTTTATTACCGATGTTGAAGAAGACCTTGAGCTGATTAACGCAACCTTGAAAGGTAAGGGGGGCGACACCGATAAGAGTGCCCTGGTAAACCGTCTTGACCTGATTTATCGCTCAATGCATACAATCAAGGGCAACTCTTCGCTGCTGAACCTGAACACTATCGCAGCCAAGGCCCATGATTTTGAAGACAAAGTTGGTGAGCTGCTTGAAAAACCTGACCTGAATGCTTCAGATTTTCTGGGTCTTGTACTCAAGCTTAACCAGTTTCACGATACTTTGAAAGAAGTTAAGGGCACTATCAATAAGCTTACCAAGTTTAAAGACGCAATGGACGGTGAGAGCGAAGACTCAGTCGATCTGACGATCAGAGCGCTTGAGAAAACTATCGCAAAGCTCTGTCAAGAACTGGGCAAAAAGATTGAGTTTGATTATGCTGGTTATCAGTCAGATAAAATTCCCTCAAAGTACCGCAAGTTAATGAAAGATGTTTTGGTGCAGATGGTGCGCAATTCGATTATTCATGGCATAGAAACTGAAGATGAAAGAAAGCAGGCCGGTAAAGACAGTACTGGTCACGTTCTGCTCAGCTCTGAAGAGAAAGATGGTAAGTTCTTAATTAAATTCAGAGACGATGGCGCCGGTATTAAACTGAATAGATTAAAAGAGAAGGCGCTAGAGTCGGGCAAGTTCGATAAAAGCGAAGTTGAAGGCTGGTCAAACAGCCAGATTGCCCAGTTGATTTATCATACGGGGCTCAGTACAGCCAAAGAAACAACCATGAATGCCGGCCGCGGTGTTGGTATGGATATAATAAAAGAGAGAATAACAGAGAATGGCGGCAGCCTGGGGCTTGCATTTAAAACCGGGCAATACACCGAGTTTACCATTTCTCTGCCGGCGGCTTAAGGCAACACTATGCGCAAATCAAAGGTACTGATCGTTGACAGCAACAACCAGCACACTGCTAAAGTGAAAGAAATGTTTGCTGATAACAGTTACGAGATTAATAACGTAAGCGACTGGCCCGAGGGGTTCAAAGTTGCCAAAGACTGGCACCCTGATATAATGCTGATTGATGAAAATACCAGCGGCCTGGGGGCGGCCAGCGATTCGATCGCCGAGCTGAAAAAAGATTCGCGCATGGCCGATACCATGATGGTGCTGATCAGCAAAGACCACGAAGTTGATACTGAATCTGATTATCTGAAGATTATTCCTCACAATGCAATTGACTTAGCCCCCCGCTTAAAAGATCTGCTGGCCCTCAAAAAATACCAGTTAGAATTACAGTGGACTCAGACGCTGCTGAAAAAAGAAAAGAAAGTACTGACCAGATACTTTTCAGAAGACATCGTTGAAAAAATCTTAGAAGATGAAAACAACTCTAGCTTAAAAGGCCAGAAGGTCAATGCAACCATTCTATTTTTTGATATACGGCGTTCTACCAGCATAGCCGAGAACCTTGAACCTGAAGTATTTGCTGAATTTCTCAGCGAGTTTTTCACCGATTTGATGGATCTGGTGTACGGTAATCATGGCTCGGTGAACAAGATGCTGGGCGATGGTATCATGGCTACCTTTGGGGCCCCCATACCTACCGATAACGATGTATTAAATGCAGTGCGCTGTGCGGCTCAGATTCGAGACCACATGGCCACCTTTAACGATGTGCGCCCCGAGTTTTTAACTGACCCACTGAAGGGTGGCATCGGCATTTCTACCGGGCAGGTCTTTGCCGGCAACATTGGTTCGGTCAGAAGAATGGAATACACCGTGCTGGGTGACCCGGTTAACCTGGCCGCCAGGCTTGAGTCAATGACCAAAAAAGCCGGGGTTGATATTCT
>CAZHLC010000607.1:0-3220 GCA_964532545.1 uncultured Leptospiraceae bacterium
GTATTCTTATCAGACCCGGCACCAGCCTCAAGTATTCGGCCTTCTCAAGCGGCCTGACTGTGCGTGAAAGAATGCCCGACCTCATCAAGGGCGGCATCGCCAAACAGTTCAAGCTGGTAAAACTGACTTTTGAACTCACCTATCTCAACTGGGGTAGCAGCTCATTCGTTGAAAATGGTGTCGAGATAGCCCCGAATTTTCAAAAGAACTTTCTGGGTCGCATCAACCCCCACTTCGGGGCGGCCTTCACTCTGCCCTGGTACCCCGGGCTGTTTTTTCGCACCGGCCTGTTAACCGAAGACTTCTATGATTTTGCAGGCAACAACGATAAGCAGATACTCTGGTCAGTGGGTATCGGCGGCCTTGCCGGCCACGACATCTGGGGTGAACGCCTGCGTATTGATTTCTCATGGCTCAGCAGCTACGTTCCTTCATTTTTTTACGGCACGAACCACCAGATAGAAAAATTTCAGGTGGCCTTCGAATTTATTTACTGATTCTCAAGCAGGTGATCGAGCTGCACCACCCTGGTGTGGCAGTAATCATTCCACTGGTTGCGCTCATCGTAATCGACATAAATCGTATGCATGCCGGCCGCACGGCCAGCTATAAAGTCATCGCGAAAATCTCCCACAAACACAGCCTCAGCAGGTGCTGCCTGCCATTTTTCTAATAGCAGATTGAGCCCTTCAGGGTCGGGTTTGGGCCGGGCCTGCTCACGGGCCATAACATTATCAGCTGTAAAAATATCAGAAAAGCCAACGTTTTGAAGTGTCAAAAGCGCGTTCTGGTAGCTGTTGCGGGTAAGAATACCCATGGTACGCCGCTGTGCTACCAGGCGGTCGATAAAGGCCTGCACCCCGGGCGCCAGCACCGTCTGGCTGATTAATTCACGTTCAAGCTCATTAAGGTGGGCCATTTTCTGGCTGTGAGCCGGCTCGGGCAGCTCTGCAATGGCCTCAAGTATACCTTTGTCTTCGGGCAATGCAAGCTGTCTGCGAATAGCTATGAAGTCATGAATGGCTTTGGTAAGCGTGCCATCCATGTCGAAGATCCAGAATTTGAAATCGCCAACCCGCATGCAGGTTTAGAAATATTGACTGAGCCCCTGGTCGTATGCTTCTTTCAGAGAGGCGGTTGCCAGTTCAGTGCCACCTGCAAAGCTGAGAGTGCCGCTGGCGTCGAAGGTTCCCAGAAAGACGGCCGGTACATCAAGCTTGCTCATGCTGCTTTTGTCAGCGGTCGCAACCAGATATGAGTGGGCGCTTTCACCAAAGAAAAACAGATCTTTATCACTGCCCCCATCATGTGCAAAGCTGAAACCAACCTGGTGACCGTTTTCAATGCTGGCGAACAGCATACGCAGCAGCGCTGTTAACTGGCCACCAAAAGAAAGATCAATGCATGCAGATATTTGGCCGGCCTTGTTCAGCTGATGAATGACGCTGGCACTCTGCTCTTCTTTGTTCAAGTCAAGCTCAGGCAACGAATGGGGATCTTTACCCGTAAGAATATAACGGTAAAGCGAAGCTGAAAGCACAGGTGCGAAATCGCCCAGCAGAAACAGTGAATCACCAGCCGCTGGTGCAATGCTGAGCGCCTGCCCTGCATCTTCAAGTAGACCCACCATACCAATAGTCGGCGTCGGTATAATGGGGCCATCTTCTGATTCATTGTAAAAAGAAACATTACCACCGGTTATGGGAATCTTAAAGTGGCGCGCGGCATCAGACATGGCGGTAACAGCCTGCTCAAAAAAGTAATAGTTCTCAGGCTTATATGGATTGGCAAAGTTAAGGCAGTTGGTTATGCCAATGGGCTGAGCGCCGGCTGAAACCAGATTGCGATAACCCTCAGCCACATTGTGCTGCGAACCGAGATAGGGTTCAACCGAAATATAAAAGGCATTACCATCAGTGGCGCAGGCGATGGCCTGTTTCGACCCGGGTATACGGTAAATACCGGCATTCTGGCCGGGCCCAACAATGCGGTCATTGCCAATATCAGTATCGTACTGCTCAATGATTGCTTTGCGACTGGCCAGGTTGATATCACCGATTATTTTTTTAACCAGCTCTTCGACAGCGTTTGCCCCCTTACCCAGGGCATCGCTCATCTGGGTAAGCGACTCTTCTTTAACCTGTTGATCAAGGGCAGCGGGCCTTTTTGTTTCACGTTTATAGCGGGGCGCCCCGTCTTTGTGTACAGCCAGGGCATGCACCGGAATATTAGCGTACATCTCGCCACTGTGAAAAACGCGCAGTCTTTCAAGATCAGTTACCTCGCCAATTTCTACGGCATCAAGGTTCCACCGTTCGTAGACAGCCTTGACGTCTTCGATGCGGCCTGGCTCAACCACCATGAGCATACGCTCTTGGCTCTCAGAAAGTAGAAACTCAAAGGGTAGCATGCCCGTTTCACGCGCCGGAACACGTTCTAGATGCAGGTCAATACCAACCTCACCGGCCGAGGCCATCTCGCTTGATGAACTCACCAGACCGGCGGCACCCATATCTTGAATGGCTACCACCAGCTTCTGCTGAATACATTCGAGAGTAGCCTCCATCACTATTTTTTCTTTAAATGGGTCGCCAACCTGAACAGCACTGCGCTCTTCTTCTGACTGCTCTGACAGGTCTTTTGAAGCAAAACTGGCCCCATGAATACCATCTCGGCCTGTTTTTGCACCTACATATAATACCTTATTACCCACACCACCTGCCTGAGCTGAGGCCATGCCGTCGATATCGGCAATACCCACAACCATGGCATTCACCAGAGGGTTTTTGCTGTAACTGGGGTGAAAGAAAATCTCACCACCGCAGCAGGCAATACCCAGAGAATTGCCGTAATCACCCACACCTTTGACAACCTCACGCAGCAGGTATCGGTTGCGCGCAATGTCGGGTGAACCAAAACGAAGCGAGTTCAAACTCACCAGCGGGCGGGCCCCCATGGTAAAGACATCGCGCATAATACCACCAACACCGGTGGCCGCGCCCTGGTAGGGCTCGATGGCCGAAGGATGATTGTGCGATTCGATTTTAAAAACCACAGCCTGTTGCTCATTAATCTTGAGCGCACCGGCGTTCTCTTCGCCCGGGTTAGCCAGCAAGCGGGGCGAATCGCTATAAAGAGTTTTTAAAATTAAAATAGAGTTTTTATAAGAACAGTGTTCAGACCACATTCCCGAAAACATGGCCAGCTCTGTAAAGGTAGG
>CAZHLC010000608.1:0-3220 GCA_964532545.1 uncultured Leptospiraceae bacterium
AGGCGATCTATCCACCCCTTGATTTCGAGATAGTCATACTGGTGATGATGATCAAAAAAGCCATAGGGGCTGTCGGTGCCGTACAGGCAGCGGTGCGCCCCCAGTTCTTTGACCGCCCGGCGGGCCAGTTCTTCATCAATATAGGGGCTTGAAAGATCTACATGTATATTTGTTTTGCTGCGGGCGATATTCCATAAGTCATTATAAAGCGGAAAGCCCGCATGAGCACAGATAAAATTGAGACGGGGAAAGCGTTCGGCCATGTAGCGAATGTCACCCTTGCGCCCAAAGCCCAGATGAATTAACACTGGCCAGCCCAGCTCTTCGAGGCGCCCCAGCAGGGGGCTCAGCAGGCGAGTTTCATAATTGTGCCAGTGAGGGTGCAGCTTAACGCCGCAAATACCCTGCACGCTGCGGTAACGTTCAAGAGTATCTAACACATCAGGGTCAGCTGAGGGGTTCAGAAATAGCCAGGCCAGAAACCGTTTGGGGTGGGCCTTGACCATGGTCAGCACGCTTTCATTGTCGGGCTGGGCATAGATGTTATATTTTTTTGCGTCAAAAAACAGATTACCATCTCTGGTCATGGTAGTATAATGAATAAACTCAGCCAGGGGGCGCGAAATTGCTGATTGCATAAGGGTTCGGGCTACCTTCAACAGCATTTCAGGGGTTTCGGGCAGGGGGTCATTCAGGGCTGGTATTAAAGCTACCTTATCAACTTCTGCCTCATCTAATTTCTGCAGCATAACTTTGCTGTCGAGCATGCGGGGTTCAAAATGGGCATGGCTGTCAATGATCATGGGTAAACCTGCTCAGAACGGGGCTGGTGCAAACTACATTTTCTGTTTCTAAGTGAATCTAATTAAAACGTTTTACGTGTTAAACCGATGTTGCAGGCTGATAAATAAGTGAACCCGAAAAAAATCAAAAAGGTACTGCGCCGGCGCAATAAGCCGCCCCGCATTCTTATTGTGCGCAACGATGGTCTGGGCGATTTTATTCTAACGCTGCCCTTCATTGCCTCTTTAAAAAAGCAGGTTCCTGACAGCAAAATTTATGTTTTAATCAATAAGAACATACAGCTGATGATTCCCATGCTGGCTGACATTGACGGTGCCATTGTTGATGAAGGGGTTTTGCTGCGGCGTCATCGTAAGAATTTTTCGGCAAGAGAAAAAAGCCAGAAAAGAAATGAACTCGAGCTTGAAATTAAGGCGTATAACTTTGATGTGGCGATTATGCTCTATGCCGAAGGTGAGAGTGCCCATTTGATTAAGCGCTGTGAGATTCCCATTCGGGTGGGGCCGCTTCGCCGCTGGTATTTTTACCGTTTTAATGCCCACTACAAACGTTCGCGTAAAAAATCAAATAAAAGCGAGTACTCACTTAATCTGTCTTACCTTAACGAACTGGGTTTACGGGCCGATTTTACCCGGCCGGTGGTGCGAGAGATGCGCGATGACTGGCCTCTGCCCGGCCGGGCGCGTAAGAAGTATGCCGTGTTGCACGCCTATAAAAGGGCTAAAACAGCACTGGCATGGCCCCCAGAGAGGTTTGCCCAGCTGGCAAAAACTTTGCTTGCACAGAAGTACCAGGTGATTGCCATCGGCGATGCCCATGATGCCGATGAATTGGCAAAGATCTTTGCCGAGGTGCCCGAGGTTGTGCTGGCCACTGATTTAACACTCAGGCAGATGTTCAGAGTTATGATCACAGCCCGGCTGTTCATCGGTAATTCATCAGGGCCACTGCATGTGGCTGCTCTGCTGGGTGTGCCCCATGTGGGGTTATTTCCGCAGAATCGGGTGTCTTCACCCCGGCGGTGGAAGACTATACCATCAGAGCAGGGCCCGGCTTTTCAGAAATATCTGCTGCAACCTCATTTTGAGAAGAACTGTGTAGGCTGTGAGCTGCAAAAGTGCCAGTTTTACAATTGCGTCGAAGCCATTGAGCTCGCTGAGGTTGAAAAGGCCATATCGCTTTGGCAAGAATCTGTGAAACCGCCGAAGAAAACCGCCAAGAAGAAGAGCGCTGTTACTAAAAAAACCAAAGTGGTAGCTGCACCCAGAAAGAAAGCCAGCAAAAAGAAAACCCCGGCGAAAAAGACAAAAAAGAAACGTTCGTAAACCATTTGACAACAGCCTTGAATGCCAGAGGCTGCCGCCCTGTCAGCAGCAGGTGCTTAACCTGCCGGGGGCAAAACTTATCAATAAAATAATTAGGGTGATGGTGAATTTACAGAAGTAACCAGCCAGGGCTGGTTCAGTCGAATCACAGAATCGATTAAATCAGTTGGTATTGGCCTGCTGCTGTTTCTTGGTTCATTTATGCTGCTTTTCTGGAATGAAGGCAGAACAGTAAAAATGGCCCGCGACCTGGCCGAAGGCAAGGGGCAGGTTATCAGCGTCAAAGCTGAAACAGTAGAAGCTGCCAACAATGGCAAGCTGGTTCATATGACGGGCAAAGCCTCTGTTTCAAAAAAGATTGGTGATGGCAAGTTTGGTATTAAACGTGAAGCGCTGCGTTTCTTTCGTGACGTTGAGATGTACCAGTGGAAAGAAAACGTAAAAACCAAAACAAAGAAGAAACTGGGTGGCGGCAAAGAAACTATTAAAACTTACAGCTACTCAAAAGACTGGTCAAGTACCTATCGAGACAGTGGTGACTTTAATAAAAAAGGCAAACGAAAATACCGTAGAGATACGGGTGACACCGTGTTTAACCCCACCATGCGCTACAAAGGTAAACACTGGGATAATGCAACAGCTAAGCTCGGGGCCTATAAAATTCCTAAAAAAATGCTGAATCATCTGAATACTTCAGACGCCGAGACTGTAAAACCCAGTAAAGATGAGAGAAAAAAGCTGAAGAAGGTTACTGGCGGTAAAAAAGTGCACGTGCAAGATAGCACAGTTTATCTGGGTAAGAACCCTGACAGCCCCCGGGTTGGTGACTACCGCATTACTTTTAAAGTAATAAATCCCCAGACTTTATCGGCCATTGGTAACCAGACCGGCCAGACCTTTGAGCCGTTCAGAGGTTCAAGTGGAAATAATATCTGGATGTTAAAAACCGGCTCACATTCATCTGATTCGATGTTTGCAGCGGCTGAAGCCAGCAACAAAACCATGGGATGGATTCTGCGCTTTGTGGGTTTTCTAGCCATGGCCATCGGTCTCTACATGATCTTTAACCCGCTGGTTGTGGTAGCTGATGT
>CAZHLC010000609.1:0-3214 GCA_964532545.1 uncultured Leptospiraceae bacterium
ACAGGTAATCAGAGACTGGGCCCGGTTGCGCCGTCATTAATTCGAGATAGCGGATTTTTAGGTCAATTAACACCCAGTTTCATACCATGATTTTCTTGACAGGGTGCTTTTTTTTTCAACTTTGACGTTCTGCCTGTTAGAGAACTGGTAGAACTTTGACAAACGAGACGCTAGCTCAGCTGGTAGAGCAACTGCCTTTTAAGCCGTTGGTCCTGGGTTCGAGTCCCAGGCGTCTCACAGTAATACTGCTTAGCTTTACTCTCTAGTGGTTAGACAGGCCCTTCGGGCCCTCGCTGCGCGAGCCGATCTTTTCATTCGGCTTGGCAAAGACAAGCCCATCTTTCGCAAAGGCGAAAGATGTCGCAACCAACTCTCTGCTATTTGAGCAGAAAGTGCCTTAGCTTTTTCTTCATTGCCGTTGGCAGAAAAAGCTTTGGGGGGTGCGCTGATGAGCAGGCAAGGGTCAGCCCTTAAAGGTTAACCCTGATTTTGAAAAAACTATAAAATGCGGCCTATTGGTCCCCTTCGTCTAGTGGTTAGGACTCGAGATTTTCATTCTCGCAACAGGGGTTCGATTCCCCTAGGGGACGAATAGGCCGCATTTTGTGTTTATAATCCTGCGAATAACGAGCCTCGCAGAGGCGAGTATTCCCCTAGGGGACGAAGGAGAGGGTTTTTTCGTTATAAGCGGGCTGTGAAACATGTTGCCGTGGTTAGGCAGGCCCTGCGGGCCCTCGCTGCGCGAGCCGATCTTTTCATTCTCTTAACGATTACACTGGGTTCGCTGATGAGGTCAAAGGCCGAATTACGAAAGCCATCTCTGATGGCTGAAGTATTCCCCTGGGGGAACGAATAGGCCGCATTTTGTGTTTATAATGCCTGCGATAAAGTGAGATCGCAACATCTGAGCATTACTTGCTGCCTTTGATCATTTTAGTCTCTTTCTTAAAATCGATGGCATCATAAACTCTTTTATAGCGTTCAAGTGCCTGGTCGTCTTTTATGAGAATAAACGATACCCGCCTGTTAATGGCACGTTTCTTGATCAACAGGGTTTTTGGCAGGGCCTCGCCAAGGCCATATTCGCGCAGGCGCGATTCATGCATACCCAGCTCAATCAGGTATTTTTTGATCGAGCGGGCCCGTTTTTGTGAGAGTCTCTTGTTATAGCGGGCCCGACCACCGAAATCGCCGTGGCCTTCGACAATCACCTGGTAATCAGGATATTCAAGCAGAAAGCGATGCACTGTTTCAACAGTAGGTTTGAATTGCTCTTGTAGTCTGGCGCTTCTGCGTTTGAATTGAATGCTTGAGACATCGACCAGATCACCCCGGTCGGTTCTGGTGATAAAGATGTCAGTTTTAAAACTGATTTTGCCAGATTGGCCGGTGTTGTTTTTCACATCGGTGAGGCTCAGCTCGGCAAGGTATTTGCTGGCTGAATCGAGGGCAAAAGTTCCGTCGACTTTACCATCCCACTTGATTTCAGCCGGGGGTTTGCCGTCGCCCCTGAATGATATAATTTCAATCTGTTCACGATTATCTGTTTTGTAGATGGTGAGTTTGTATTTTTTAAGGTCATTATGAGAGGCAACATCAGTCAAGAAGGTGATTACTTTTGCAGGGTCATCTTTATCTGGGGCGTACAGAGCCGGGTCAACCAGTACCGATGCGATGGGTATGCGGCTTATTTCAAACAGGGCTTTGTTGATTGAATCACGCGATTTGCTGTATTCATAACCGGCATATTCGGTTCGGGCCTGTTTTTCCAGGGCGACCGCTCTGCTGACTGCTTCTTTTTTGATTTTACGTGACTTGCGGGCTACCCGGTAGATCTTTTTGTACAGAACAAACTTCTGTTCAGTTTCTGATTTCAGGTTATCAGCCTTGTCTTTAGCCTGCTGGTAAAGTTTTCGGGCGGCCTCTGCGTCAGCTTTGACCTGCTCTAGCACTTTCAGTATGGCACCCTGCTTGACCTGCACTGCCTCTCGATGTTTTTTTTCTTTTTTACTCTCTTTGGCCCACAGAGTGCCAGTGAATAATAGCAGAGCCAGTATACTTAAAGATTTCTTTCTTTTAATCATCTTTTTTCTCTGTTTCAAGTTGGTTTAATTCTGCAGAGAGGTTGCCCATCTGGGTGCGGCTGCTCTGCATCTTCTGATAAAGAGCCTCAGCCTTTTTATAGTCTTCAGGCACTGCCTTTTCAATATGAGATTTCATCGCTTCTGCGCGGGCTTTGCTGGTTTCTTGCTCTTCTTTTTCGACAAATTTGCGCAGAGAATTAAAATATGCCTGGTAGGCCTGGTTCTTCGATTTGTTAAACCCGGCTTCAGCTTCATCATATTTTTTCTTTTTGCCCAACTGCTCGGCAGCAGCAAAGGTTGCCTTGGCTGCCTTCAGTTTTTCAGGGGCATATTTGGGGGCATTGGCCCGTTCGGCGGCAGAAATGGTGTTGCGGGCTGCCAGCATTTCACTCTCAGGAAAGCTCTTGCAGAACTGCAGGCTGAGCATGCTGAAAATTATAAGAGGTATGAGTCGATACACTTGTAGCTTCCTTTCTTCTTTTTATTAATACATTGAATTTTCAAATTTTTCGATTGCTTCTTTAATTTTCAAACCCCGGGCATTGTGTGGGTCAAAGCGCGAAAGATCATGCAGTAGATGTTTGGCCCGTTCAACGTTGCCTACCTTCAGGTTCAGTTCAGCCAGGTGAGTAAGGTTTTGACTCAAATCTGGTTGGCGAAGTCTCACCCTTTCGGCCAGGTTAATGGCTGCCTTGTAGCGCTTGAGCTTGCGCAGACACCATGAGGTAAAGTAAACAAAATCAGCATCAGCTGGCCTCAAGACCAGATAACTTTCGGCCGCGTCGGCTGCATTTTCAAAAGAATCTGCCTCGTAGTAGTAGCGGGCCATGAGCTTAAGGTATTCAGGTTCGTGTAAATTGTCAACGGCGTTTTCTTCAAGGTAAGAAATGGCACTTTCAAGATCAGCTTTTTTCTTACGCCTGGCTTCTTGTAGAAGATGGTGAACGTGCACGCTTTTTTCTTCATCACGTGAGGTGACCATTTTGCGCTCGATGCGCAGCAGGGTCAGGTCATCGGTCAACTCGCCCCGTTTTTCGAGGGCCCCTTTCACCTTGTGTATGTCACCATCGACTTCAGCAAGCACGTCGAGAATAAGGTTCTCGTCTTCATTGATCACCCGGGTACCATCT
>CAZHLC010000610.1:0-3209 GCA_964532545.1 uncultured Leptospiraceae bacterium
GATTGCCAGCCTCATGACTGGCCTGATCGAAGCCAACCTGCGCTACGGCGTAGGCACGCCGGCCTGTACCGCCACCGCCATCACCAAGCGTGAGGCCATGGTTCGTATGCTCTACCCCAGTAACCCCACAGCTGCTGTGGGTGGCTTTGACTACTGTGTAACCGGCACCAAATATCCGGGCCTTGGGCCACTTCACGTAGCCACTATTGCCAACGTGGGTACCAGCACCACCATCACCGACATGGTGACCCTGCTGAATGCCAGTTTAGATATCGCCGAGGTTGTAACCCTGGCCGGTTGTTCTGACCGCGCCGGTGACATGAACGGTGACGCAGCGTACAATGCGACTGACGACCCATGGGATGCTTACCTGCCCGCAGGTGCTGAAACCAATACACCAGACTTTAAGACCCCCTGCCAGGCTGATGAGCCTCTGCCCGGGTTCTTGTGGTCTTGTGCCCCTGGTGCACCGCCCTGCCCTTAAGGTTAAGTTAAAGAAAGGCACCCGGCCCACGGGCCGGGTGGCCATTATTTTTAAAGAGAAACATAAAGATAAAGAAGAGAGTTGATAGAAAAAGTGAGAATGAATCGTCAAAGAAACATAGAGGGGAGTATCAATCGATCTTTGACGTTACCTGCAGCGAAGAGAGAGATATCGCCACAGTTAATACTTGTTACGTGTAGGAAGGTGCATGCGAGACGTCATTCACACATATTTACCGAAGATAGTTAGGC
Organism: uncultured Leptospiraceae bacterium; assembly: GCA_964532545.1. Taxonomy (GTDB): domain Bacteria; phylum Spirochaetota; class Leptospiria; order Turneriellales; family CAZHLC01; genus CAZHLC01. The sequence goes on from CAZHLC010000610.1 coordinate 736, forward strand.
CTACTGCACTCATACTAAGTATATTATTTGGTCTCGGTGAATTAAGCCCGGTTGAACAGGCCGATGTGCCCTCAACCTACAAAGCTGTACCCGAAGATCTGGCACCCAGCATGGGTGGTGATCAACCTTTGACTGCCAATGGCACTGACATCTACTGGGGTTACCAGCCCGGTGGTGAAATGCTGCTGGCCCAGCGTCGCCGTAGAAAGCGCAGTCGTATTAAATTTAAACGTTCAAAAAAGAGCAAAATCAATATTGAACAGACACGCCGCCGCGTGCGTGAACAAGAAAGTGATACCGACCTTGACCGCAAGATTGGCAGACTGCGTCACAACCCCCGCCGTCTGTTTGTACTTAACCCCAAACGATGGTATTTTAAACTTTCAACCAACCTGAACTACTATACTCTTGGCTCTGAGTTTAAACAGGCCATTGCCGAGATTGAAGACACCTTTGGTGGTCGCGAAGTGAACACCACGCTATTAACGTTTAATACCTCATTTGGTATTAAAACCGATCAGCCGGTTAAACGGGCCCAGACCAATGTTATTCCTACAGGTAATATGGGTTTTGGCTATTTCTGGGGTAACCACCAGATAGAGATCGACTTTGGTATCGCCGGCCTGGTACCCCTCAATACCGTAAACTCTGACACGACCATGACTCTGAAAGAGTCATCAGTATGTACAGATGCCCAGCTTGATAACTGCCCCATGGCCAAACTGGGTTTTGTCGACCAGACTACCGGTGAAGGTCAGTATACCTTCAACATGGTCATTAATGAGAATGTCTGGCTGATTGCCCCCTCTGTTTACTATGACTACATCTTTATGAGAAAAAAATGGGGTATTCTATCAGCCGGTGTTTCAGCCGGTCTGGTTTTTATCTCTGCCAGGCAGAGCATTGAATTCATTGGCCGTAGAACAGATACTCATGAAGGCAGCGCCATCTTACAACCCTTTGCCGAGCGAACCCTCGAGGGCGTAGCAGATTCAACTGCTGTAAATAACATTGGCCCGGTAGCCCGGCTTTACCTGGGCTTTCAACGGGCCCTCATCAAGGGCATGATCAGCGAAACCCGCATTGGCATTAACTATGGTTTTGTGGGCCTTGGCCGCTCAGTCGACGGCACCACCTCTGCCAATATGGGTAATACCCTGGTGGCGTCGTTTCCGACCTCGTCACTGGGCTTTCAAGACGAAGAAAATAACAAATTCGAGCTGTTAGGCGCGTTTATTCAAATGGGGATAAAATTCTGATGAAGAAATTTTTAATCTTCATATTAGTTCTAACCTTTGGCCTGCCTCTTGAGGCCCAGGTGCGTAAACGCCGTCGTAGCAAGAAACCCATGTTCTATCTGGTAGAAATGAGCTTTCGAGCCGGTTACCACATGTTTACCGAAGACTCTTCATGGCTCTCGTCAAAAGAACAGACACTTAAAGAAGACGTATTATTCACCGAACGCAGCGATTTTACCTCTAGCAACGTAGATACCTCTTCGGTTTCAGGCATGAGTGGTCTACCCATCGTGGGTTTCGAACTCATGGGTGGCTTGAACCTCAACCGTCTGCCCGGCATGAAAAACGTGAAAGCACTGAAAGGCTTTCAGGGTATCAGGGTAGGCACCAGCATGTTCATCTACCCTCTTGCCAATAACACAAGCTTTACTTATTCAGATACAGTTACTTACAATGACAATCTCACTGTTGACAACGCCCTTAAGGTGAGATCATACAACGCACGCATTACTCTACAAGAAAACTACCTTATTCTGGGGCAGACTTTTAATCTCTACTACTGGTATGAAAAGGGTTTTCAGTTTGGTAAAAGCAAGAATAAGCTTATACCATATGCGGGTGTCGAAGTAGGCCTGAGCTTTGTCAGCGGCAAACGCAAACTGAAAATGGAAACTGACGACCTCTTCAAAAACACAGTGGCAAGCGGTGACCAGAACTTCACAGCTGAAGCGGCGATTCAAGAAGCCTTCTTTAACTCATTCGGCCTGAGATTATCGCCGGTTCTGGGCTTTCAGTATCGCCTGGGTGGTGCGCATTACATCGATCTGCGTGGCGGTTTCGTCATGCAGAATGGCAACGTAAATCTGAACCGCAATGGGGCCTTCACCGAGACGGCCAAAAACACCGATGGTACTACGAATTATACAACCAGTGAAAAAGTAAAAGATGAAACCCGGGCTGCAACGTTCAGCCTCACAGGCATTCAAATTATGCTGGGCTATACAGTAGGTTTGAAATAAAAAGATGAAAAGATTTTCACACATACTTCTGTTGGTCAGCTTTACGCTGATTTCGGCCTGCCTGGGTAAGGGTTCTCTGAATGATGAACGCTCGACCGCAGAACTCTCTGACCTGCTGCCCTCGAAGTTTGTGCGCGCGCTGGGGCCAGTGGCTGTCAATGAACTGCTGCAGAACCCCAAAGCTCCCATTAACCCAGGCATGCCGGTGAACGAAATG
>CAZHLC010000611.1:0-3207 GCA_964532545.1 uncultured Leptospiraceae bacterium
GCGGTCATCTTCAGACAATTCGTCCAAGCCCAAAATGGCAATGATGTCTTGCAGATCTTGGTAGCGCTGCAGTACTTTCTGTACTTCGCGGGCTACCTGATAGTGGCGCTCACCGATCACGTCAGCGCTGAGAGCGCGACTGGTTGAGTTCAGAGGGTCTACCGCCGGGTAGATACCTTTCTCAGCAATCTTACGTGAAAGTACCGTAGATGCATCGAGGTGAGTAAAGGCAGTTGCAGGGGCCGGGTCAGTGATGTCATCAGCAGGTACGTAAATAGCCTGTACCGAGGTAATTGAACCATTCTTGGTTGAAGTTACCCGCTCTTGCAGGGCGCCCATCTCAGTAGCAAGCGTTGGCTGGTAACCTACAGCAGAAGGCATACGGCCAAGCAGGGCCGATACCTCAGAGCCAGCCTGAGAGAATCTGAAGATGTTATCAACGAACAGAAGTACGTCAGTACCTGATGAATCACGCAGCCATTCAGCCATGGTCAGAGCTGTAAGAGCAACACGCAGACGTGCACCCGGGGGCTCGTTCATCTGGCCATAGACCAGACAGGCTTTATCGATTACGCCCGATTCTTTCATCTCGATCCATAAATCGGTACCTTCACGGGTACGCTCACCCACACCGGCAAAACACGAATAGCCACCATGCTGCTTGGCGATGTTGTTAATGAGCTCCATAATGATAACGGTTTTACCGACACCAGCACCACCAAACAGACCGGTTTTACCACCGCGAATGTAGGGCTCGAGCAGGTCGATTACCTTGATGCCAGTTTCAAAAATTTCTACCTTGGGCTCAAGATTTTCAAGTTCTGGAGCGTTCTGGTGAATGGCACGGGTTTCTTTTACTTCAACTTCACCCTGCTCATCTACAGGTTGACCAAGTACATTGAAGATACGGCCGAGAGTATGCAACCCAACCGGAACCGAAATAGGGGCACCGGTATCTTTCACCTCTTGGCCACGAACAATACCATCAGTACTGGCCAGGGCCACAGCGCGAACCTGACCGCCACCAAGATGCTGCTGCACTTCGCAGACAACTGTTTCGTTCTGGGTTGCGACCTCAAGGGCACTGTAAATATCAGGAAGTTTCTCTTCGTCAAATTTTGCGTCGATTACTGTTCCAATTACCTGAGTTATTTCACCGGTGTTGCTCACTATATTCTCCTTAGTAGAACTCTCTATACACTTTATTCGCTGCTGGCTGCCCCTGCGACAATCTCAGCAATTTCTTGAGTAATCTTGGCCTGACGCGCACGGTTATACGTGAGCTTGAGGCTTTTGATCATATCTGATGCAGCTTCGGTTGCATTTTTCATGGCAATGCGGCGGGCGATCTGCTCGCTGGCGGCTGCATCTAAAAAGGCCTGATAAAACTTGATGCGCACAGACCTGGGTAATAATGCATTTAAAATGATTTCTGGTGATGGCTCGAAGATCATGTTAACGACCTGAGACCCCTGCTCTTCTTCGCTTTCTTCAAAAGAAATTGGCAGAACGGGTTCAAGATGGGCTACCTGCTTGCCAGCGCTTAAGTATTTGGTAAATACAACTTCAACTTTATCATATTCGCCATCAGTGAAGGCCTTCATGAAACGATCAGCAAATTCGGCGGCCTCATCGAAAGAGACCTTGTCATCAATGTGATCATAGGTTTCTTCAAGCTCAACGCCCAGAAAGCGCAGAACAGTAGCAGGCTTTTTACCGCTGACAAAGGTAGCAACTTCATAACCTTCGTCTTGCAGCTCCTGGGCGCGGGTGCGGGCCAATTTAACTACGTTATTATTGTAACCGCCGCAGAGACCACGGTTTGCTGCAATTAAAAAGACGGCTGCGCGGCGATTGCCGGCTGAATGGGTGCGCATAAGCGGGCTGTCTGAAGCCGAACCAGAGCGGGCAATCGACTCGATCAGCTCTTGAGTTTTATCGGCATAGGGCTTAGCGCCGTTCACACGGTCGGTGGCCCGCTTGGCCTTGGCGGTAGACACCAATTCCATAGTGCGGGTTATCTTCTTGGTATTCTGAACCGATTTTATACGGTTTTTTATTTCCCGACCAGTAGCCATCTAAAATCTCTTCAGCTCTTAATCTCTTACGTCAGCAGCCTTGCCGGCCATAAATGATTCGGCGAAGTCTTGAATGACTTTTGAGACTTTGCCCTCATCTTCGATTTTCTTCTTTTCTCTGATCTCAACCAGAATGCCGTTATGGGCCTCTTCGATGAAGTCGAGCAGTTCTTTTTCGAACTCACGAATGCGATCAACAGGAATAGTATCCATCAGACCCTTGGTGCCTGCAAACATTGACACAACCTGTTTTTCAACTGGCATGGGGGCATACTGGGGTTGAACCAGCAGCTCAACCAGGCGCTCACCACGGTCGATCTGCTTCTGGGTGGCAGGGTCAAGTTCGGTACCCAGCTGGGCAAAGGCCTCAAGCTCGCGGTACTGGGCCAGATCAAGTCGCAGAGTACCTGCTACCTTTTTCATGGCCTTAATCTGAGCTGAACCACCTACCCTCGATACCGAGATACCCACATCAACCGCAGGTCGAATACCCGAGGCAAACAGGTTAGGCTGCAGATAGATCTGCCCATCTGTAATTGAAATTACGTTTGTAGGAATATAAGCTGATACCTCACCCTCTTGGGTTTCGATAATGGGCAGGGCTGTCAGTGAACCACCACCATACTTATCGCTCAGCTTGGCAGCTCGCTCAAGCAGACGAGAGTGAAGATAAAATACCTCACCAGGAAAAGCTTCGCGGCCCGGTGGGCGACGCAGCAGCAGTGACATTTCGCGGTAGGCGTTGGCCTGTTTGGTCAAGTCATCATAAATACAGAGAGTGGCTTTGCCATCATTGTACATGAACTCTTCAGCCATGGCGGTACCAGAATATGGTGCCAGATACTGCAGAGGTGCAGGGTCTGAAGCCGTTGCAGAAACAACAATGGTGTAATCCATCGCGCCTTCTTTTTGCAGTCTATCGACCACGCCGGCAACAGTTGAAGCTTTCTGACCAACTGCCACATAAACGCAGATTACATCTTTGCCTTTCTGGTTAATAATAGCATCAATAGCAATAGCAGTCTTACCAGGGCTTCGGTCGCCAATGATCAGATCGCGCTGGCCGCGGCCAATTGGTATCATCGCATCAATGGCCTTAATACCGGTTTGTAGAGGTTCTTCAACCGGC
>CAZHLC010000612.1:0-3203 GCA_964532545.1 uncultured Leptospiraceae bacterium
GGCAATATAATTATCAGGCCTCAGAAGGCTCGATTTGTCTATGGTCGACCTCTGCTTCTGCACGATGGCCCTGCTTTTATCAAAGGCCTCTTTCATAACCTGCAAGAGGCTGTTCTTTTCAAGGGCATGCAGGTCTACTTTTTTGGGTGGGCGGGCATCAAAGGCAATGGCCAGTAGCAGCAGCATGGCAACCATGGGCCAGATCATCAGCCAGCGATAGCGGTAGCTGAAAACCACTGCAAGACTGCAACCCACAGCTATGGCAGTGAACATTAAATCACGGGGGTCGATCTCGGCCGCCAGGCCTTCGGTAAAACCGGCTACCCCATGCAGCTGTAAGAGCATGCCATAAGTAAGCTGGCTGCCGAAGACTTCAAATATCCGCAGTTGCATTAGCTGCCAGAATACCAGAAAGCCAAAGACTGCACTGCAGATAATACGTATGGGTTTTATAGAAAAAAGGCTGTAGGGGGTGTCTAGAAAAAGGTAAATAAAGGCTGAGAAAAGCAGATCTTGCAGGGTGAACGACAGTATGTGGCCCAGCAATTGCTGCTCACCGCTGGGTAGAAAAAGCAGCACGCAGCCGAATTTTACCGCCAGGCTGATGAGCCAATAGGCAAAGGCGAACACAGGTATGGGCAAACCACCGATCACAGAGCGAACAAATGCCGGCAATTCGCCCTGAAATCAAAAAAAATAAGCTTTTTGAAAAAAAGTTCAGTTTTTCTGGGAAATTTTTCGCCCCAGGGGGTATTACCACAATAAAAAGTTTGAGGTAAACAAATGAATATAGTGCAGCTTCTTGGTAGACTGACAAAGAACCCCGAGGTAAAAGAAACAAAAAATGGTAAGCTGGTGATGACCATCAGGTTGGCCTATGACACCCGGCGCCAGAGTGACAGCTCAGGCAGTCATTCAAACTACATTCAGGTAGAAGCCTGGGAAAAACTGGCCGAAACCTATGTAACCAAACTCACCAAGGGTATGCAGGTTACCGTAAAAGGTGAGCTGGTGATTTCGCGCTGGCAAGACGGCGAAGGCAATCTGCGCTCAATGCCAAAGCTGGTAGCCTCATCGCTGGTGATCAGCGACCTGAAGCGCCGGCCAGTCGAAGCGGCGGCTGCCTGAGATAAGGCAGGTTTCTGTTATGCCCCGGCCGCTTATATGCCGGGGCTTTTAACCAGCAATGATCAGGGCAGGGCCTTGGCTTCGAGTTGTTCGACCATGTCTTCGTAACGCTCCATCTCGCCTTTTCTTGAAGAGCGCCCCATGATCTTAACCCCGATCACCAGATCATCAGTGGGCAGACTGCCTACATAGATAATGTCAGTAAACACTGTAATGGGTGTCTGCAACTTAAAAATTACATCAAAGCTCAGACCTTTCTGGTGCACCAGAAATTGCTTCAGTTCAGGGTCATCGATTTTGAGCTGCAGCCCACCCTTCGAGATATTTGCAATAGCCTGTTTTTTATTGATCAGCATGGTGTTAGATTCTCGAATGCGGTCTACCATTTCAAACGAAAGAACTTTCAGCTCCATCACTGTATCGAGGCCGATCTTTTTTGATTTTGAAATCAGGTGAATATAGCCCAGAGGTATGGGCTTGCCATCATGGCCGACGTAGATTACCGGAACAATTACCTCAGACACAATCTTGGCCTTGCGGTAATCGTTCATTACGTTATCCATCTCAGTGTTAACCACGTCGCGGTAGTCAATAAAACCCTCTGTATCTTCTGGCATATAGCTGAGAATATCTTGCGTATCTTCGAGCCAGAAAACCTTGTGACTCTTTTTAACCAGATCAAGACGATCGTCGAGTTTATCAAAAACCTTGATTGAAACATCGTCGGCCAGATGTTTCAGTTTTGCCTCATACTGGCTGAAGTGTACTTTTACCGATGTGGGAATATTAAACAGAGATGCATTGATAGTATTGCGGGCTGCCCTGATATTGTTGATATAGGCCTGATCTGCGATAGTCACCCGCTTGGTGGCCCGGGGCTGCAGGGCTATATTAAAGGCCTTAACAGAAAGCAGGTAATGGTTTTCTCTGATCTGTCGTTCGACAGCGCAGGGGGCCTCCATATATTTATTAAAAACTTTATAGAGAATACACTGTTCTTCAAGGGGATAATCTGATTCTACGGTAATACCTTCATCGGGCTTATAATCAATGATTTTCACCGGAAAGGTGGGAAAAGTGTTTTTGAGAAAAAATATCTGCCCGACCACATAACTTTTGATCATGTGCTCGATTTTTTCAGGTTCGACGATAGGCTGCATCTGCCTTGGGCGGCGTTCTTTGAAAATAGACATTTTATATTATCGGGAAGGTTCGATTTTGATTGCAGCCCATCAAGGTTTTTTTGATTGAAAGGGTTGACGCCCGCATCGAGCCCTGGCATTCGCGAACAATGTATCTGCTCTATGGTCTGCTTGGTCTTGCAGTGCTTGCTCTGGTTTATCTTGCGACACAGATGCTCAGGCAGCGTCAGCGACTGATGCTGGTCAAACAAGAATTAAATACCCGCAGTATTAGATACTATGATCTTCTGAACAGTATTCCTGCGATGCTGATTGCCCGCGATCATGAAAACCGTATTATCAATGTAAGCGAGCCATGGTTGCAGGGGTTGGGCTATGAGAGCACCGAGGTTCTGGGGCGGCCACATTCAGACTTCTTTTCAGGGGCCAGCATTGGTCGTTTAAGCACTCTACACAGAGCAGGGGCCATGATTCTGCGCGAGCCATGCCAATTGCGACATAAAAAAGGTCAGTGGCTCGATATGCTGGTCTCGGAGGCTGCAGAGCTAGACTATCGCGGTGCTCCGATACACACAATCAGTGTGATGATTGATGTGACTGAAAAAAAACAGACTGAAGACGAACTTGAAACTCTCAAAAGCGACTTTATAACCACGGTGGCCCATGAGCTACGCACTCCCCTGACTTCAATTCTGGGGTATTCAGAGATTCTACTGGTGAAAAAAGAGATTAAAGATAAAGAGAGGCACAAGTTTTTAGGATATATCAACGACCAGGCCATGGCCCTGGGCAACATTCTCAGCGAACTACTCGACATTACCCGCCTTGAATCAGGTGAACCCCTGCAGTTGAAAAAAAAGCCCGCAGATCTGATTGCGCTGGCAGAGAAGGTTGCGGCCATGTATAAGCCCCATTACACCAGGCACACCTTCA
>CAZHLC010000613.1:0-3186 GCA_964532545.1 uncultured Leptospiraceae bacterium
CAGGGCCATTTTCACTGCATTTATGGCATCTTGCTCTGCACCTTCACTGTTCGGTGCACCAAAAAATATCATGATGGCATCGCCCACGAACTTATCGACTGTGCCACCATAGATATCGGCGATGGCAAACATCTCAGCCAGATATTCATTCAACAGATTTGATAAATCTTCGGCCTCAAGCTGTTCAGCGGCATTAGAAAATTCTTTGATATCAGAAAAGAAAATAGTAAGTTTTTTACGTTCGCTTTTCTGGGTTTTAGGCTGTTCGCCTGCAAAAATAGTTTCAGCCAACTGCCGGGGAACGAAGCGCCGAATCATTTCATTGGTCTGGGTCAGTTTATCTTGCGATTCTTTTACCAGGGTGAGAGCGTTCTGCAACTGTATCTCACGATCACGCCGGGTCTTCATCAGGCGATCAAACAGAAAAATGGCCATGCCAGAACCGGCCAGCGACACAGTTCCTACCGTGCCACGCCAGGTCGCTGACAAATCACCTTCGTTATCATAGGGGGGCGTGGTCAACAGGGGTGCATACTTGATCACTTCAATGGCTTCAAGCACCACGAAGGCCAGCAACACACAGACGGCCGAACCCAGCCCCCAGAAGGTGATGCTTCTTTTGAACATCAACAGCCCTACGACGCTGCCGGTAATCAGCACGGCCGCGCCTATGGGGGCTGTGTCGAAGCCCAGCATAAAGATGAAGCTGCTGGTACCTACAAAGAAAAGCTGTATGGCAATGTGAATAAAAAGACGCGATTCAGGGGCACGCTTGCGAATGAAGAAGCCGAAGACGATTGTTATGCCTAGAGAGCCGATAAAACTCCAGTAGATCGGCAGAATAATTTGCAGAACTTGTCGATTAATAAAAGGGGCGATTGAGAGATCGCTCAGTAACCCCTGCCCCAGGCTGCAGAACAGGGTTAGAAATAACAGGGCAACCACGAGCATAAAAATGGCCCGATCTACACCACGGTAATCTGCCTGACTCACAAAATGTTCTTGATCACATTAAATCTCTTTTCCATTTTCATTATACTAAAAAACACAGAGGGTGTCAAAAGTTTTTTATCATCCTTTGACAAGGTGATGTCATGAAAAATAACGTTTTAATCTTCGCAATAGCAATGCTTTTCGGGGCCTGCAGCTCGACTGTGAAAAATCAGAATCCTCTGCAGAAGCCATTTCCCCAGGTTGAAGGTACCTCTTTAGACAATAAGAAGTATAAACTTCCTGCAGACGTAAAAGGCAAACCTGTATTACTGTTAATCGGCTATAAACAAGAGAGCCAGTTTGACATAGATCGCTGGCTGCTGGGCCTGATGCAGGCCAAAACTAAAATCAAAACTTACGAGATACCCACCATAAAGGGCATTTTTCCTGGTATGATTGCGGGTACCATAGACGAAGGTATGCGTCGCGGCATACCCCGTGAAGACTGGGCTGTGGTCATTACGATCTACAATGATGCCGACAAAATCGTCAATTTTCTGGGGAATGAAAAGCCCAACAATACCCGGGTTGTGCTTTTAGACAAAAACGGCCTTGTCATCTGGTTTCACGATCGCGGTTATTCAGCAAGCAAGCTGCTTGAATTAGACAAGCAGATTAAGCAGCTGTAACAGAAAAGATTACTGCCGGGTACCGGTTATTTTTTCTGTGCCACGGCATTTATAGAGGCCATACATGTCATATGACCAGCTGCCGCCGCCCCTGAGTTTTCTGCCGTTGAACTTGATTTTTAAAGACTTTTTGATTTCACCATCGTCATCGTATGAGCCCTTGATTGTGGCCGTACGGTTTTTCATCTTGCCTCTGAGTTTTACACCCCAGCCGAAATCGAAGGTTATATTACACCCTTTCTGTATAACCTTTGCTTCTAGCTTATCGGTGCGGTTTTTCATATCGCATGTACCCTTGTAAATGCGGGTCGTCAGCTCATACTTGCCGGCCACTTTCGGGCAACCAGCGTAAATGACCGAGCTCATGGCAAAAGCTGCAATACACAATACTGTCTTTTTCATAAGAATTATAAGGCCACTGTCTTCGGCATGGGTCAAGTAAGTTTAGACTTTACACTGCGATTAAAGATAGCTTTCAGCTCTTATGGTCGATGTCAGCGCAGCAACTTTTGAACAGCAAATTCTGGTAGAATCAACAAAACGGCCTGTTCTGGTAGATTTCTGGGCCGAATGGTGTGGGCCCTGCCGGGTTCTGGGCCCGGTTCTTGAAAAGCTAGAAAAAGATTACGACGGTGGCTTTGCGCTGGCCAAAATTGATACAGAAGCCGAGCAGGCCATTGCCCAGCAGTTTCAGATATCAAGCATTCCGGCCTGTAAACTTTTTAAAGATGGCAAAGTCGTTGATGAGTTCGTGGGGGCTCTGCCCGAGGCACAGATTAAGCAGTTTTTAGACCGCCACATTGTATCACATGCAGAGCAAGAGATCTTTGATTTAATGGCCGGCCATGACTATGAGGGTGCCTATGCAGCGCTGCAAGAAGGCGATCTCAGCGGGCCCCGCATTGATGAGGTTACCTGGTTAATCAGTCTCTATTTTTTAACCCAGAAAAAAACAGACTCGGCCAAAGAGGCCCTTGAGCGTATAAGCCCTCATGGCAGCAAGCAGAGCCAGGGCCGTACTGCCCTGCTGAACTTTCTCAACAGTGATGCCGATGCCAACAGCCAGCAGCAGATCGTGCTGGTATTTGATGAAGAGCAGCGCGCTGAGGCCTTCGACTTTTTTCTTAAGAATGTAGAGAACAGCGCAGACAAGGCCCGTGAAAAAGCCAAGGCCGAATTGTTTGCAGCCTTTGCCATACTGGGCGATACTGACCCCATGGTAATTGAGTACCGTAAAAAACTGGCGCGAATTCTTTTTTAGTTTAAGAATGGCACATCTGGTAGAAGTTCTCTACCATCTTCATACCCATATCGGTGAGAATTGACTCGGGGTGAAACTGCACGCCCACAGTCTGGGGGTGCTCTTTGACCTGCAGGCCCATGATAATTTTATCTTCTGTCTCAGCGGTAACCTGCAGAGAATCGGGCAGGTTCTGATGATTTACAATCAATGAATGATAACGGGTTGCCGTGAACTCTCGTGGCAGCTCAGCAAATAGGCCCTGCTGGTCACAGATAATGGTACTGGTCTTGCCGTGCATAATCTCGGGGGCCCTGATTACTT
>CAZHLC010000614.1:0-3180 GCA_964532545.1 uncultured Leptospiraceae bacterium
ATTCAGGGCAGTCTGCTGCAACCCTTTAACCCCGTTATTAACCTGATGCAGCTTTTACCCGCGGGTTCAATCACCGGCATGCCCAAGGTCGAGGTGGTAAAACAGCTTGCCACATGTGAAAACTGGCGACGCTCATTTTATACTGGTGTGGCCGGGGTTTATGATTGTGAGAAGCGCCAGGGGTTCTTTAACATTCTCATTCGCACCATCGAGGCTGATCATAGCAGAGCAACTCTGGGCGTGGGCTCGGGTATCACAATCGATAGCGACCCGGCTGCCGAATACAATGAGTGCCTGCTCAAAGCTGATTCGGTTCTTAACTTTTTACAGAATCAAGTATAGCCCGGGCGGCCTCGCCAGGCTTGTCTGCCTGGGTGATGGGCCGGCCAACCACAATATGGCTGGCACCGGCTTCTCTGGCCATGGGTGGGGTGACCACGCGGGCCTGATCTTGCGTAGCCGCACCGGCTGGTCTGATACCCGGGTTAATAATGACCAGCTCATTGCCCAGCTGCTGGCGAATCATAGCGGTCTCTCGCCCTGAGCAGATAATACCGTGACCACCAGCCTGCTGGGTCAGCTCGGCCCGCTCTTGAACTCTCTGGGCCATTTGTTGCTCATCAAGGGCCTGCTCACTGGTTAGAACAGTGACATTCAGTATTTTGATATTGGTGCCCTCAGAGGCCGCACGGGCGGCCTTTACACCGGCCTCGCCCGTAAATACGGTCATATATTCGATGAAGGGCAGCCGACTGAAACTTTTCACTGCATGCAGCACTGTATTGGGTATATCATTGATTTTCAGATCGAGAAAAACTTTTTTGCCCGCTTTGCCAAGAGTTTCAAGGGCAGAAAATCCCAACGAGTAAAACAGCTGCATACCAACTTTGAAAAAACTTACGTGGGGTGAAAGTTCGTTGACCAGGCGGTCGAACTGGGCCTGCTCTGAAGTGTCTAGAGCAACAATGAGAAAATCTTGTTCACTCACTCTTCTTCAGATGATGATTCAGATTCGTCGAGACCTTCGTATTGAATATTGATGATTTTATCGAGCATAACCACATCAAAGGCGCCCTTAAGCTCGAGATTGGCATTGACGATATTGAGGCGGCCATTGTTACGCACTAGATTGCTTTGTAGCATAACAAACTGGGCAATTAGTTCTGAGTTAGCCCGCTTGAGTTCACGCAGGTCAATACTGAGCATCAGATCATCAACATTCTCTTCGCTGATATCGCCATTCAGTTTTTCAAGACTGCGCAGCATATTGACCAGGCCCATCTGGTTATCTTGATCTTCTACTCTGACCAACCAAGCCTTATCGTCTTTGACAATCTGCATGAGACAAATCTCTGAGTGAGTTGTAAGCTGTATAGCTTTTTTAACAGACCGCGATCAGGTTTCAGGCCGGGTTCTGGCTGCTGTTGAGATCTTGCATGGGGCCGAGATGGGCCGCAGAGAATGGGTAGGCACCGGGTTTCTCTTCAAAAACATTCTGGCCATCAACCAGAGCCACTTCGATGACCTGACGCATGTTTTCTACGAAATGAAAAGTAAGCTTCTCACGCACCGAAACCGGAATATCTTCAAGATCTTTTTCATTTTCAGCGGGGCAGATCAAGTCAGTTACCCCACCCCTGAAGGCTGCCAGGGCTTTTTCTTTCAGCCCACCAATAGGTAAACTCATACCCCGCAGGGTGATCTCACCAGTCATGGCAATGTCATTACGAATGGGTGCCTGAATAATGGCAGAAATTAAAGTCGTAGCAATAGTAATGCCAGCAGAGGGGCCGTCTTTCGGTATAGCCCCCTCAGGAACATGCACAAAGATATCGGTTTTTTCAAAGAAGTCATCGGGCAGCCCCAGAAACGGGCCCTGACTTCTTACATAGCCAAGAGCGGTATTGGCTGATTCTTTCATCACATCACCCAGGTTGCCGGTCAGGGTAATTTTGCCACCACCGTGAGCAAGGGCAGCCTCAACGCTGAGTATATCACCGCCGGTAGACGTCCATGCGAGGCCGTTGCACTTGCCAATAACTGCCTCTTTTTCTTTTTTGCCATACTTAAACTGGGGTGGGCCCAGATACCGGTGAATTGTCTTTTTATCAAGAGCAAAGCTGCTCTGCTTCTTATCAAGATCAAGAAACTCACGGGCCACCTTGCGGCTCAGTTTGGCGATTTCACGCTCGGCCTGACGCACCCCGGCCTCTTTGGTATAATGACGAATGACATAGGCCAGCGACTTCATCGAGTACTTGAGTTTAATATCTTCGATGCCACTTTCTTTTATCTGGCGGGGAATAATATATTTACTTACAATCTGCAGTTTTTCCTGCTCGGTGTATCCTGAAAGTTGAATAAGCTCAAGGCGGTCTAACAGCGGGGCCGGTATGGTATGAGTCACATTGGCCGTGGCTACAAACAGTACCTGTGATAGATCGAAGGGTATCTCAAGATAGTGGTCGGTAAACTCTTTGTTCTGCTCGGCATCGAGTACTTCAAGCAGGGCAGCGGCCGGGTTACCCCGGTAATCTGATGAGAGCTTATCAATTTCATCAAGCAGTATAACAGGATTATTGACCTTTACTTTTTTCAAGGTGGCAATCAACCGCCCCGGCATTGAGCCAATGTAGGTGCGGCGATGGCCTCTAATCTCGGCTTCATCACGGGTGCCACCCAGGGCGATGCGGGCAAACTTGCGGCCCAGCGAGTCGGCCAGTGAACGGGCCAGACTGGTTTTGCCAACACCGGGGGGGCCCACCAGGCAGAGAATTGGGCCGCGGCTGCTCGAAGACAATTGCCGTACGGCGATAAATTCAAGCATGCGGTCTTTAACTTTTTCGAGGCTATGATGGCTTTCTTCTAGAATCTGCTCGGCCCGGTGAATATCACGGTTATCATCAGTGCGATCGGCCCATGGCAGGTCGAGAATCCAGTCTAAGTAATTACGAACAACTGTTGATTCAGCCGACAGGTGGGGCATTTTTTCGAGTTTGCTCAGCTCTTGTTCGGCCTTAACCCTGGCCTCATCGGGCATAACTTTTTCTTCAATGCGGGCCTTGTAGGTTTCAAACTCGTCGAGCTCACCTTCTTTTTCTCAAAGATGAGATGAAACTTGCGCTGCATTTTATCCATCTGTGCGCGAACAGATGGATAAAATGCAGCGCAAGTTTCATC
>CAZHLC010000615.1:0-3176 GCA_964532545.1 uncultured Leptospiraceae bacterium
GGGCGACGCGCCCGAGTGGATCGCGCGGCACCTCGACACGATCGAGGTGCACGAGCGCAAGATCTACAACCGCCACGACCTCTTCGAGAACATCGCGCTCGCGTTCACGTTCCCGGCGCGCATCGACGGGCCGTTCCCCGAGCCCGGCCCGTGAGCGACGCCTCGCCCGAGCCCGCGGCGAAGCGGCCGCGTCCGACGCTGCTCGAGTGGGCGTGCCTGGTCGTCGGTGCGGTGCTCACCGTGCGCTACGCGTGGATCCTCGACGCCGGATTCGTCTACTTCCGCTACGTCGACAACGCGCTCTTCCTCGGGCGCGGGCTGGTCTACAACGAGGGCGAGTACGTCGAGGGCTTCTAGAACAAGGTAACCAATCAGGGCCGGCGTACTGATGTCATTTTCCATAATATCCATACGGGTATCTCTACCATTGATATTAATTTCGCAGCCTGAAAATATTTTTCTTTCGGCGATGCCATTTGCCGTTTTTACACGGCGCATGCCTGCCTCTTTTAGATTCAAAGCTTTTACTATATCAGGTGGCAGGCACATATAGGCTGCACCTGTATCGACGATGGCATCGATTTCAATAGCTCTGCCTTCATTAATGAAGTTTTTGAGAGAAACTTTTTGAACTATTTTTCCCATAAGATAAAATACTATCGCTCGCTTAAAATATCCAATTATCTATCACCTTAGAACAACAATGGGTTTAACGGCCGACTCATCGCCGACACGCACAACAGCATAATACAAACCCGGTGCGACCGAGCGGCCATTGTCATCGAGAAGATTCCATGAGTGGTTATTGCCACCTGCCGAATAATAGGGTTTGTTCTTTATCAGATGTTTAACAAGGCGCCCTGAACGTGAGCGAACCTGTACATCAACATTGGCACCATTGTTTGATGGCTTTTTAAAAATAATCACCACTGGTCTTGAAGTACTGGGGCGTTGAACATTGTTACGCACCTGCACCAGGCCATCGAAGCCTGTGCCATATCGAATCACCATAAAGGCATAATCAACATTGGGCTGCAGGCCAGAAACACCAGTCTGCGCCGCCTGAGTGGTTCCTTGAAAATTGAAATTGTATTTCAGATTACCGGTGCTACCGGCGGGAAAGTTAATATTACGCGAATAAGAGTATTCTTCACCATTGGCATATTGCCCATCACCGAGAACACCCGTACCTGTAGCGGTCATGGTGAAATTTTCAGAGGCCGAGTAGCTGCCATCGCCATCTAGGTCAATTGATATCTGAGTGATGGTAGGAACTTCTGTCTGGGCCGCCCGATAAACCACTTTGAAAGTATAATCACCTTCTGAACCATCTTGCGGCGTATGCGCCGATGAGGTAAAGTCACCGCTGCCCACATATTCAATCGTAGGAAAAGAATTGGCAACCCCGTGCACCACATCATCAGACTTGATTGATTGATTGTTAACATTGTCAAAGGCATAGACACTGAAATACCAGTTGCCCACTGCCAGTGCCTGCGCTGAAGGTACTGTATACTGCAAGAGATTATCAACTTCGCCGAAATTGGTACATCCCCCGGCCACAAGATCCCAACATACCCTGTAAGTCTGGGTGGGCCGCAGGCCTGAGCCAATGTCGGTAGAAGCATCCCATTCTATGGTGGGCTCATTGGGCACAGAGGCTGGTGCGACTCTGGCATTGACCACCTTATCAGGGGGTGATGAGTCAAAATATACAGTAACCCGTTCCCGATTCAGCGAGCTTTTATTACCCACGGCATCTTCAAGCCAGATGTAAACATCGCGGGCCCCCTGCTGGGTCGACTGCACGGCAAACGAATAGCTGTCTGGCCCGGCATTGTAAATGAGCTGGCTTAGATTGAGTACAATACCATCTGAATCATCAGTTGGCAGAGTACCGACCTTGTACCACAGCCGACCCATGCCCCAGGCTGGGGCGCCCTGGCTTGAAGCATCAACATTACCACCCTGAGGAAAATCAAGGGTAATGAGAAAAGTGTCAGAGCCTGACCAGCCACTGGGCACAACCGCTACATTTTCTGGTGGGTTGGGGGCGGCCCGATCGAGAATAATGGTATCACTTACCGGCAGAGACCAGGTACCACCGGCATCACGAAATGAAACCTGAATGTTCTTTGTCTGGTCGCCATCAGACATGGTAAAATTAGATAACGAAGTCGCGTAACTCAGAATGGCATTTGGCTTTGATGGCGTCATACCCTGCACCGGTGAAAAGTCAACGGCACCAGAGCAGGGCTGGGTATTGGTTGTCATGGTAATGGTACCGCCATTGTCTTCATAAAAAACGGCTTCGCAGGTACCACCCATGTCATGATATTCGGCAACCGCCATGGCCGTAACAGCAGAAGAGATATCTTGCCCCAGCATGGTCATACTGATGGTACGGTTGCCGGTTGAGAAGGCCCCGGCATTAACCAGTATGTTACAGGTGGCACCGCCAGTACAGGGCGCCCCAGAATCAATGGTAATCTGCTTGCTCGGTGAAGGTGCCGATTCGTTGCCAGCACGATCGTAGGCCTTCACATGAAAGTAATAGGTTCCGTCAGGCAGGGCAGCCCCCGGGGTAAAAGACAGATTCGCCGCTACCCCGCTGGGGTCATCAACCCATAGCGGCGTGCCAGAAGGCGGGTTCGCGCAACCATTAATAACAGTATCATAGCAGATGCGATAGCTGTTCGCAGTTCGAATGCCCGACTCACGGGCCTGCTGAGAATCTGTGGCGCCCTTGAAATTGATTGTGGGTGTTGCGCTGAAGGTAGTTTCTGGTGATGATGATGTGTCTGCCAAATATGGATAATCTGTACCAGTGAAAACCGGTGCCGTACCGTCATAAGGCAGCTCAAGGCGCAGCACCCGGCAGGCTGCCTGAGCCCCAGTATAAGTCACCGTGCCCGTGCCGGCGTCATGGCATGGCTGGGCGGTATTGTTTACGAAGGCGTAGTAGTCATTGATGGCAGGCACGGCAGTGGTGCTGGGGTTATTTGAGGTGTCTCGCAACCAAACATAAACAGTGGGGTAATTGGCTGGTGCGCCCAGTGAAACTTCGCCAGCAGTTGTGCCGGTAAAAGTAGCCCCCACATCAAGACTTGAAGTTGGTGCAGCATTAACCTTGTACCAGATACCGTTCACGCCTGAGAGATCAACCGGATGCGTAT
>CAZHLC010000616.1:0-3169 GCA_964532545.1 uncultured Leptospiraceae bacterium
ACCCGCCCAGACCAGGTCACCATCAGAGGCGAGGGCCTGAATGTCGTTGCCGGCAAGACCCTCAATGGCCGTATAAGGGGTAAACTTTCCCTTTTTGATTTCATATTTGTCAACGCCGAACTGGGTACCGATAAAAAGCAGATCACCGTCAAGCAGCAGGGCCTGCACCCTGTCATCGCTGATCGTGCCACGGTTTTTTTTACTCCAGTTTTTGACCTGCTTTTTGGCAATATTAAGCCGCCCAAGACCCCGAGGGGTGCCAACATAAACAATGTTCTCTGAGGTATCAACCTCGACTGAGGTGATGAAGTTGTCAGGCAAACCATCGCTCTTGTCAAAGACACGCACCTTGCGGTTCTTAATCGAATAGCGCACCAGCCCATTGGCAGTAGCGATCCAGTAAAAGTTGGGTGAGGTCTTGACTTCTTTGATAAATTTATTGGGTAAGTTAGCTTTAAATTCAGCAAACTTAAGTGACTGCCCCTGTACTGAAACTGGCAGCACAAGAGCAAACAATAGCGAAGCAGAAATTAAAAAACGATGTGACATAAAGTAAAAAAGGCTGCTGAATTTAGACGACTTTCCTCTTTATTAATTTCGGTATTTTTAGCTGTAAAGTAAATTACTGCAGCTATTTTAACCACTGGTAGCGGGTATAATGCTCAACTTCGCCGCCCTCTAAATAAGCGACCAGCTGCGGCAAACAGGCAGGAAAAAACGACACCGCTTTCAGCTCATCAATAGTGAACCATGCATGGCCCGCCAGCGGCCCATGGGTGTTAACTGCCAGTTCGCCCCTGATGCGGTTAATCTTATAGGTCATCTGCAGCACCTGCGACTTCAGCAGCCCTCTGGGCGGCACAGATTCGCCACAGAAAAGAAACTCACCGGGCTCAACGTCAAGACTCAGTTCTTCTTTCCATTCGCGAATGAGCGCATCGCTCTGCGACTCGCCGGGTTTCTGCCCGCCCCCAGGCAGTAGGTAGTACTCGCGGCCTGCTTTGCGGTGTTTCACCAGTAGAATACGGTCGTCTTCGGTATAAACCCCGGCAATACGAATTCGAATTTTGCGCATCAGTTCAGCTTAACCAGCAGACTGTCGGCCTCGACCAGCTCATCGGGCTGCACCAGCACTTCTTGAACCCCGCAATCGCGATCGGCTGTGAGGGTGTGCTCCATCTTCATGGCTTCTTGCACCAGTACCACATCGCCTTTTTTAAGCTGATCACCGGCCTTTACTTTTACGCTTAGAATCTTGCCTGGCAATGATGAGAAGATGTTACCCTGCTTGGCCATGGCTTCTTTGATAGCTGAATCATCAATAAGATCAAAACGGTAATAAAAACCATCGATAGTCAAGTGTACCTTGTCATTTGACAAATCAGTAAAAAACCAACCATGATACGATCGCCCACCAATGACAACACTGAAGCGGGCATCATCTTCATTTATTGAAAAGGCCGTGGTCTCACCATCGACATGCAGTCGATTGCTGGCTACAATCTGTGAAAAGAGCTGCTGGGTAGTCGCAAGATTAATTTTCATTTCAGTATACCGTCAGCTTCTCACCTGTTACGGTAAAAGCCGCTTTTTCTTTCTGTCTCGAAACAGTGTTTTTGTATTCTTGAAAATAAACATTGATAGCTGCAATGCGGGCAGCGTCTTCTTCAGGCAGCAGGCCATGTATCTCATATGAAGCTGCAAAGCGGGTAAAATGGCTGGCACTCTTGAACTCAGGGGTTTCAAGTAATTGAATCAGCTGGGGAATATTTGTTTTCACCCCGAGAATGACATACTCTTGCAGAGCACTCACCAGTTTATTCAGGGCCGTGACCCGGTCTTCGCCCCAGGCAATAACCTTGGCGATCATGTTATCATACATGGGCAGTATTTCTGAATTAATTCTTACCCCACTGTCAATACGCACCCCGGCCGGTTCACGATAATAGACCAGACGGCCGGCATCAGGGGTAAAGCTGGTATCGGGGCTCTCTGCACAGACCCGGGCTTCGATGGCCCAGCCATGTGACGAAACATTTGTATATTCAGTATCTCGACCAGCCGCGATATGAATCTGCTCTTTTACCAGATCAAGGCCGGTAATCATTTCGGTTACGGTATGTTCGACCTGCAGACGGGTGTTCATCTCAAGAAAAAAGAAATCTTGCGATGCGGCATCAAACAGAAACTCAATGGTACCCGCATTAGAGTAGCCAACCTGGTCGGCAAGGCGCACAGCAGCCTCATGCATCTTCTGCCGCACGGCATCGTCAATACCCGGGGCCGGGGCCTCTTCAAGTATCTTCTGGTTATTACGCTGCATGCTGCAGTCGCGGTCAAACAGCACAAAGTTTTTCTTGTTATGATTTCCGATAATCTGCACCTCGACATGGCGGGCCTTTTCAAGAAAACGCTCAACTATCAGGGCATCGTTGCGAAAGAGCCGCAGAGCTTCTGCTCGCAGGCGTTCATACTCACTGAATAGCTGGCCTGACTCGTGCACAATGGTCATACCCTTGCCACCACCACCGGCCGTGGCCTTGAGAAGTATGGGGTAACCCACCTGCTCAGCCATCTTCTTCAATTCAGCTTCATTAAAGGCCTTACCGCTGGCCAGGTGAAACCCCTTCATCACCGGCACCCGGGCCTGCTCAGCAAGCTCGCGGGCCGCATTCTTATCGCCCATCTGGGCAATGGCCGAGGCGGGCGGCCCAATAAAGGTTATGCCGGCCTTTTCAAGGGCCTCGGCAAACTGGGCGTTTTCAGAGAGAAAACCATAGCCCGGGTGAACGGCATCAACCCGGTGCTCACGTAGAATTTTTAATATTGCTTCTATGTCGAGATAACCACTTTTTAACTCGCAGGCTTCGTCGGCCAGCTGCACATGCATGGCGTCTTTTTCTGCAGCTTCATATACCGCGATACAGGTCAGATTCAGCTGCTGGGCGCTGCGAATTATGCGACAGGCAATCTCACCCCGGTTTAAAATCAACAGGCGGTTCATTCTCGTTCGATGGCCGCCTTTTCAAGATCGTCAAACAGAGTCAGCTGGGCGGTATCGGTGATCTTACCAATGTAGGGCAGATTACGCATATAACCGCTGTAGTCTAGGCCATAGCCAACGACAAACTCATCGGGTATTTCAAAGCCTGAATATTTTATGGGGTGT
>CAZHLC010000617.1:0-3164 GCA_964532545.1 uncultured Leptospiraceae bacterium
TCAGAGTAAACACCACTTTGCGCCAGTGAAACTGGGTGAAATCAAGGCCGACCTTGATTTTCGCGAGCTTGCGCCTGGTGACAAATTCTCTCTGGGTGCGGTGCAGATTGAATGTTTCAAACTGAATCATCCGGTGAATTGCCTGGCCTACAAAGTGCGCCATGGCAGCCGGGTGATCACCTATGCCACAGATCACGAACCCTATTTTGACCCTACCGGCGACAGCGAGGCAGCCCCTACTGTTGATGATCTTGAGAAGCGTTACCGCGTCTTTATTGCTGATAGCGATCTGCTGATTGCCGATGGGCAATATCTGCCAGAAGAATATGATGCCCATAAGGGCTGGGGGCACAGTACGGTAAATTATGCCATTAATCAGGCTATTCAGGCCCGGGTGAAACAGCTGGTGATTACCCACCATGACCCCAATCGTTCTGATGAGCAGCTTGATAAGGTTACCCAGCACTACCGGCAGCTGCTGCTCGATAAAAAGGTAAATTTGACAATAACTGCCGCCTATGAAGGTTTAGAGATCAATATTTAGTGTAACCTGGGCATCTAAAACTGCACTTAAGAGAATAACTATGAGTATAAACGTTGGTGAAAAGTTCAGCAATCCTACCGTAACCCTGAAGGGTGAGCCACGGGCCTCAGTAGAACTACAAGAGCTTAAGACACTGTGGTTCAACACTGGTACTCTCTGTAATCTCAGCTGCGAAAACTGCTACATCGAATCATCACCAAAGAATGATCGCCTCAGTTATATCACCTTGGGCGATGTGCAGCCCTACCTGGCTGAGATTGACCGTAAGGTAACTACACTGGTTGGGCTTACGGGTGGTGAACCCTTTATGAATCGCCAGATTATTGAAATCATCGGCGAGATTCTCAAAAATGATTTAGAAGCCCTGGTTCTAACCAATGCCTACCGCATGCTTAATAAGTATGAAAGTAACCTATTAGAACTGAAAGAGAGCTATGGCCATAAGCTGCATCTACGCGTCAGTCTTGATCACTATTCAGCCACGGTACACGAAAAAGAAAGAGGTGAGGGCACTTTTGAAAAAACTCTGCAGAACATCAAATGGCTGTGTGATAACGGCTTTAATGTAAGTATCGCCGGTCGATCTCTTACTGAAGAAACTACCGAGCAGGCCATTGCAGGCTATGGTAAATTATTTGCACAGAATAACATCGATATTGATTTGAAAGAAAAACTTATTGTTTTTCCTGAAATGCAGTCTGGGCGTGATGTGCCAGAAATTACCACTGCATGCTGGGGCATACTCAACGTTGAGCCAGACAGTATGATGTGTGCCAGCGAACGTATGATCGTAAAGAAAAAAGGCAGCGCCGAGGCAGTCGTTATGCCCTGTACCCTGTTGGCCTATGAAAATGAATTCGAATTGGGAACCTCTCTGGCTGAAGCAGAAAAAAAGGTTTATCTAAATCACCGTTTTTGCGCAGAATTCTGTGTACTGGGTGGGGCCTCTTGCTCAACTACCAGATAATTTTATCAAAAAAAGTCTTGAAAAACATTTTCGTTCTTATTTACTTGACATGATATCAGGTAAATGGGTTAGGCTAAGCCTGTATATTTACCTTAACTTCCGACGGAGGCTTATAAATGAAGTTGAACCGAATCGCTACAGGCGTTTTGTTTCTGTTAATGGCATCTTCATTATTATTCGCGCAAGACACAAATTTTGATACGGGTCTGGGTGATGATGTAGCGACCGAAGCCGAAAAAAAAGCTGAAGAGGCGCGCAAAGCCATTGAAGCTCAAGAAAAGGCAGAAAAAGAAAAAGCCGAAAAAGAGAGACTGGCTAAAGAAGCTAGAGAACGAGAGGCTCGTGAAAGAGAAGCAGCCTCAGACACTACTGCTAAAGATACTGGCCCTGGTACAATCTATACCGATGGCAAAGTTACTTATGCATCATGCAATACCAAATTCAAACTTGAGTCTGCTGACAGCCTTTCTAGACTAGACTTTATTGAGTACCGAGTTGACGATTCTCCTCTGAGAAAATATCGTGAGCCTTTCTCAATAGAAGAAGAGGGCGTGCACCGCATAACCTACCGTGGTGTTGATAAGGTTGGTAACCTTGAGCCCCAATCAATGCTGCAAGTGATTGTAGACTGTACTCCTCCTGATATTTCATCGGTGAGCAACCCTGCTGCCTATGAAAAAGATGGTCTGCAGTATCTGCCTGCAAGCTCTACCATTGAATTAAAAGCCGTTGATAAATATAGTGGGGTTGATAAAATTCAATACCAGGTCGATGGCGGCGAGTGGGTCGATTACAGCGAGCCCCTCACATTTGAGAAACTGGCTAAAAAACATGGCCAGACTCAGCTGAAGTACCGTGCCATTGATAAACTGGGTAATGTTTCAGAAGGCCAGACATTTGCTACCTTTGTTGATGGTAAACCTCCGGTAGTTGAGATTAAATCTGCTCAGCGACTGATTCTGGTTGATGGCAAGAAATACTCTATGCGTTCAAACTACTTCACAATCAAGGCCAGTGATGCAGATTCTGGCATTGACAAGATTCTATATAAAGTAGATGGGCAGGGCGATTATCAGACTTATACAACGCCAATTAATTTCTCAAAAGAAGGTGAGCATTCAATTGAGGCCAAGGCCGTTGATAACGCTGGCAATGAATCTGAAATTCAGAAAATCGAGTTTCTGGTTGATGATAATCCGCCAAAGACAACGATCAAGCCGATCAATGTAAAAGTTATCGAGGGTGAAAACACCTCTTCGAATGACTCATCAGATACTACCAGTACCACCACGACTACTACGACCAATGAGGGTGATAGTACCACTACTACCACCGGTCAGTAAGCGCTGGAGTACTTTAAAACTGAGATCAAGAAGGCAGCCTCGGCTGCCTTCTGTGTTTCTGGGGCACACCCAATGGCCATAACCCTGGCATATACTGCCGAAAATATCATAAAGCCCACCCTTGATTTCTTCAAACAGACCGAAATTGCTGAGCATTTGCAGCTAAACCTTGAAGACATTAAACAAATTCAACTGCCGGCCCAGCTGAGTGGTGTTTTGTATTTTCGCCACACCGAGGCTGGCAGCCAGGCGCTGCTGGGTGATTTCTCTGAAGAAGCAAACATGAGCCAGCTTGAATGTAATATCGATG
>CAZHLC010000618.1:0-3164 GCA_964532545.1 uncultured Leptospiraceae bacterium
CAACCAGCGGGGGGGCTTTTAAAGGGCTGGGCCTGTTCTTCTGCATTCTGTAACAGCTTGATTGAAAACAAAGGCCGAAAGTATTCATTGGTAACCAGGTAGTGATAGCGGCGACTCAGTTCTTCAGGTGTTAAAAACTGGTCTTCTTTATTTAGATTGTAATGCCAGAGGTTGGCCTGATTAAGCCAGCGAAAGATTTCTGGCAGGCTTTCTGCAGGTTGGCTTTCTAATACCTTTTCAAGGTCACCCAGACTGATTTCATTATAGGGCAACTTGTTCGCAGCAAAGCTGAACCTGCTTGTATTCAACCATGCTTTCATGGCCGTCTGCCAATTGGTGTAGATGGTCGCGGTTGACTTCTCGCGAGTGGCTGTGTAAAGCCAGTTTATAAGCTTCAGCTGGGCAGAGCCTGTGCGTTGGGCTCTTAAAATCTTTTTTACCTGATTAAATTTTCTTTCGCGCAGCCCCTGCATAGCCAGATGAAGGTTGACCAATTGCCGGGTTTGCGGTTGCTTTTGCCAGCGTCGCCAGAATGCTGCTTTGTAGTCTTTTAAGCCAAGACTTTGCAGCAGTACATGATAGCGTACTTGAGTGAGCTGATACTTTACAGGCCAGTCAATAAGGCCTGGCGCCTTACTTATATCAGATTTCTGGTTTAATTCATGTCTGATTGCAGTGCTAATGATAAAAAGCTCTAAGAGCTCATTGCGCATGGCATTATCTTCGCTCTGACTCAGATAGGTACGCCTGCGGTAATCTGTAATCTCTTTAATCAGCTTTTCACTTTCTTCAAGAGCTGATGCCGGGTTTCTCTCAAAGAGCAGCCCTTGAATAAGCAGACGCCTGAGTTTGATAAACCCTGGCCACATAAAACTCTGGCTTAAGTTAATTCTGCCAGCTTCAACAGTTACGACCTCTCGGGCCCTGCCTGGCTGGCCATTAGTCATATATACCTGATAGGCCGTTTCGACTGGCAGACTGTGGTCGCTGGTCAATCTCGGCAGCAGCGCACTGGCCGTTTTGGCGTAGCCCCATGCCGTCGTGGTGATAATAATGCGTTTGAGCATTTTATTGGCCCAGTACCCGCTTTTCTGGCGCCATTTGAATTTTATTTTTGCAAAATAGCTGGCAGCAGCATCAACTCTTTTAGATTCGCTGGCCTTATTGAGGTGTTTCAGATACTGGGCAAGAAAAGTGCTCTTATAGTTTTCGGCGGCTGTGAACTCTAACAGCTTTTGAGAAGCATTGAGCTGTTCAAAGATGTCATTAGCCTGCTGCAGATGTTTCAGGTTTTCATTTGAAAAGCCTGCGGTTTGAAAGCTCAGCTGCTCTTTCTGCAGGGCCAGGTGAATCTGCTGCAGCTGGTAGGTGAGCCAGCTATTTACCTCAGCTTCGGCTTTAGTTAGAATAGACTTCGAATCTGGCAGAGACGCCCAGCCGTAGATCTTTGAAAGGGTTTTGAAGATATCAGATAGTGAAAAGCTAGCTCTTTTCAGATAAGAGTTTGCAGCCTCAAAATCACCTTTTTCAGTGAAGCGCTCAGCAAACAGAAGATTACGTTGAAAGGCTCGGTACCTGCGGGCCCTGGTGAGCTGGTCAGGCCGCCACAACCCCTGACTCATAACCCGCTCAACCGATTTATTATAGGCTGCACCAAAGGGGGCCTGAGCAAACGAAGGGTCTGCCAGAAAGAACATTGAGCTGATCAGCAGAAGACCAATGAATTTCAATGAATTCACAACCTTAGAAATCTGCCACCGAATTGGTGTCAATTGGTTTAAAATGATACTTTCTGGTAACATATATGGCTTCAATGTCTGTCAATATAAAGTGCGATGATTAGATCTTTTTTCAGTTGCGTGTCTATGTTAAGTATTGAGTCGTGAAATTCGATATTTAATATAAGGGCGCTTGAATTAGTTATAATAATGTTTTCTTACAAACGAAGCCTGTCTCTTCTTATAGCGCTGACTGCTATTACCTCAATTTCGGTTCTGGTGGCCCAGCCCGAGCCCAAAAAAGACAAAGCCAAAACCCAGACCAAAGCGAAAAAGAAGAAAAAAGAAAAAACCTTTAGAGTCGACTTTCGTGACAAAGATATTCAAGATTTTCTAAAGGCGATGTCGGCCATCATTGGCAAAAACATAATTACTGATGATAAGGTCAAAGGCAAAATTACGGTAATTTCTCCCAAGCGAATACCGGTAAGCAAGGCCTACAACTATCTCACCGGGGTACTGGCAGTGAAGGGTTACGGTGTAGTAGAAGAGGGTAACCTCTTAAAAGTAATTACACTTAAAGACGCAATCGCCAAGGGGCAAGAAATTCACATTGGTCGTCGGGCCCCCTTTACCGAAGCCGAACTCGAGAAGCTTGATAAAAACCGTCTCGTAACCCATATCATAGGCATTGAAAATACCAAACCTTCACGGTTAGCCGGCATCTTAAAAAGGGTCACTAATACCACCACCGAAATCGTTGACTATGACGAAGAAAGTAAGTTGATTATTACCGGTGGGGCCTTCGAGGTGAATCGCCTCGTGAAAATTATTCTTAATGTAGATATTCCCATAGAAATTGAGAAGGTTGAAGAAGGCAAAGAGCCTGAGATACCTGGTATTCAGATTTACCGCGTACAGAATCTAGAAGCCGAGAAAATCGAAGCCACCCTGCGCCGTATACCCATACCTGGCAAACCACAGAAGGCCAGCAGTTCAGCCCCGGGCAAACGGGCCAACAAGAAGCGCGTTCAGCAGCAGCAGCGCCAGGCACGGGCCAATGCTGCGGCCTCGGCCCGTGGCAAAAAGCAGATTGATGTTTTTTCACATAAAGAATCAAACAGTCTTATTTTTATTGGTACCCGCTCAGAATTTGAACCCATTAAGCGGTTGATTGAAAAAATTGATATTCCCCGCGATCAGGTACTGCTAGAGGTGCTGATTGTTGAGGTGGCAGCCGATGATGAGAACTCATTTGGTATAGACTGGAAAGTTGGTCGTTCACAGTTTAACGCTGGGCTTGCTGCCAGCAGTGGTTTGATTGATACCACCTCTGGCGATATTACGGGTATCAACACTCTTGTGGGTTTTTCACTGGCTGTGGTTGAGCGTTCAACTGAAGACATTCTGGGCTTAATTAACGCAAATATTAATAAAACCAATTTT
>CAZHLC010000619.1:0-3162 GCA_964532545.1 uncultured Leptospiraceae bacterium
TTACCAATGAAGTTCACCGTGACGGCTTTGGCCTGACCAAAGAAACAAATATTAACTTTTTCAGACTCGAAAACCTTACGCAGAACATCAGAGGTAATTTTGACCTCAATGGTGATGGGCAGAATGATGTTACAGCCATTTTTAAAATGGCTGGTCGCAATTCTGTAGAGGCTGACCGCCCCATTGGGCTGGCTGGTACTATTACTCTCTATAAGAATGACCGCGATAACACCCCTGTTTACATAACCTATCGCCCCGATGAAAAATTGAATGATGTAATTCATCGCATTAATCGGTCAGAGGCCGGTGTGGTTGCCTATCTTAATCATCATAATAACCTGGTCTTAAAGGGCCGCATAGCAGAAGACAACTGGCAGAAAAATTTTATGATTCGCCATGTTGAAGATTCAGGTGAGCTGCTGGTTGGTTTTGCCGGCCTGTTGCAGAATTCAGGCCCTGGTGGTGCATTTGATATGAACCGCCTTGACGAAATTAACAAGTTGCAGTCTAATATCGACCGTATCACCCAGACGCCGGTTTTTCATCCGGCGGGTGCCATTGATCTGTCAGACGAGGTTAAGGGTAATACCGCGTTGATTGCCGCAGCCACTGGTAAAGATGTTGGCGGAACCGGAGATGTGAACCAGTCTCAGGGGGCCAAAGATGGCAAGAACGCCCTTCGTATTGCCCAGGCCATTCGCCACAACAAAACCATGGTCGGTGAATACAATAATTCTGATGAGTTTTACAATGCTCTTATTTCGAAACTGGGCGTTGAGGCCCGCACAGCCAAAGACCAGGTAGAGAATCAAGAGCTGGTAATGAACAACCTCGAAAATCTGCGCCAGTCAGTTATGGGGGTCAATCTTGACGAAGAAATGGCCAACATGGTACAGTTTCAGCAGAGCTATAACGCCTCGGCCAGAGTGCTGCAGGTCTTTAATGAAATGTTAGACCAGATAATTAACAGGTTATTCTAAGAGTAGGTCAAAGCAGGAGAATAATATGATTCGTGTAACTAACATGATGATCTCAAACAATATGGTTCACACCCTGAACCGGCAGAAATCTGCCATGCAGGATGTTGAGAACCAGCTGGCCACTGGCTCGAAAATTCAGATGCCCTCTGACGACCCGGTGGGTGCGACTAACCAGATGCTGTTGCGTTCACGTACCCGTGAATTGAAGCAGTACGACCTCAATATCGCCGAGGCTAAAGACCGCCTTAACCTGATGGATGGTAACCTTGCCCGGGTCAGCGAAATCTTTCAACGTATGCGCTACCTGGCCGTACAGGGCGCCAATGGTATCAATACCTCATTTGAATTGAAAGAGGCAATTGCCAAAGAAATCAACCAGCATCTCAAGGCCCTGGTAGACATTGGCAATGCAAAAGACTCAACCGGCCGCAGTCTGTTTGGTGGCAGCGTGATTGAGCGTGACCCCTTTCTGCCTATTTATACCCACCTTGCTACCTATGGTATCGATCAGGGTAATGCCATGACTGGTGTTCAATACCAGGGTGATATTGATGTGCAGACCCGCGAAATTGAACGTAATGAACAGATGAATATTTCTATTCCGGGTAACCAGATCTTCTGGGGAACCAACACCTCAATAGCCAGTAATCGCGACTCAAGCAACTATGTAGCCCAGGGTGATCAGACTTTTACCATTGATGGTATGGAAATCAAGGTCGCCGCGGGCGATACCATCAATGATATTATTGATAAGATCAATACCGCCCCTATTGAAGTGAGAGCTTCAAAGGGTGGTCAAGATGATATCATTCTCACTTCAAAAACGCCTCACCAAATCTGGCTTGAAGATACCAATGGTGGTACCGCTCTGCAAGACCTTGGTCTTATTGATGGTAACCAGCCTGAGCCACCCAACAACTATCATCCCAATGCGACGCTCTCGGGGCTTTCGGTTTTTGATATGGTAATTCAGCTGCGCGATGATTTGATCAAGGGTGATCAGAATCTGGTAGGCGGCCGTGATTTAGAAGCTCTTGATTCGGCTCTTGAAAACCTGCTGCGTCAACGGGCTGAAATCGGGGCCCGGGTAAACCGACTTGAGCTGCATACCCAGAGAATAGCATGGGATCAGACCTATATCAAAGAGCTGCTGGCTAAAAATGAATCGATTGACGTGGTAGAAACAGTTATGAATCTGAAATGGCTAGAGAACGTGCATAACTATGCTCTTAAAGTAGGTGCGGGCATTATTAAACCCACTTTGATGGATTTTCTTCGTTAGGCTGACAAATGGTAAAAATTGAAACGAAAGCTTATGGCAGCCTTGAAATTGAATCAGAAGATCTGATTACTTTTCAAGAGGGTCTTTTTGCCTTTGAGCAGTATAAGAAGTATGCTCTGGTTAAAAAAGATGAAACATCAATCTTTATGTGGTTGCAGTGCCTTGATGAAAAAGATCTGGCATTTCTGATTGTCTCACCCAATGAACTCATCAGTGGCTACAAGCCAGTTATTGCTAATGAGCTACTGGCTACCATCAAACTCGAAAATATTGAAGCCGCAGAGATTTTCTGCATTTGTACGGTTCCGGCCAGCCAGCCTGAAAAGATGACCATAAATCTGCAGGGCCCTCTGCTGGTGAACCGCGATGAAGGTCTGGGGGGCCAGTTCATCTCGGCCGATGACCGACACCTGGTTAAAACACCGGTGTTCGAGTTAATCGAAAAAGACGAGTCTGCCTAGATGCTGGTTCTCGCCCGCAAAGTAAATCAATCGATCGTAATTGGCGACAATATTGAATTGCTTGTGGTTGAGATCAAGGGCGACCAGGTAAAGCTGGGCATCAAGGCCCCTAAAGAAATCACAGTTTACCGTGGCGAAATCTATGAAGAGATTCAGAAAGAAAATATTGCCGCGGCTAAATCTTCGCTGCCGACAGATCTTGACGGTCTGATCAAAAGCAAAAAAAAGAAAAAGTAAATCAGGTAGCCGTTGGCTGCAGGCTGGGCAGGTGCTCAGAGATAAATTCTTCAGCGTTGATCCAGATTTTTTTCTGAGGGTGCAGAATCTCTGCAGGCCCGAAGTTAGCTTTGTACTGCATTTTAGGGTGCTGGGGAATGAAATATCCTAAATGTAAATAGCCATAACCATGCTCGCGGGCCCATTCGATACTCTTCAGAAT
>CAZHLC010000620.1:0-3157 GCA_964532545.1 uncultured Leptospiraceae bacterium
TGGTGGCTCTGGGAGAACACCAGCTTGAGCACCAGTATAAAGAGCTTTCGGTGCTGGCCGTCAGTGTTGATGGGCTGGTCAGTGAAGATCGCAGTGAGCGTAACCCCCATCAAGAAATTTCGCTTTTAAATATTGCCACCTCAATTATTGTTCACAGCATTCGTAAGAATAATGGGCAAATTGATAGCGTGCAGGGCCAGGCCCTGGTCGCCACCTTTAAAAAACCCCTCGATGCAGTGGTAGCTGGCGCAGAAATTCACCGCCAGTTTTTCGAATTAAACCATTATCGCCAGACCAGTGGCGAAGCGCAGATGAATATCAAAGGCGCGGTCCACACGGGCAAGGTTCACGTAGGCCATATCGGTACCAGTGATGAGAAATATCTCACTACCTTTGGCGAAGAAGTTGATCTGGCTTCAAATATTGAAAAAAGAGCGAAGCCGGGGCTACTCTATCTCAGCGAAGCCACCTTTGAAAAAGTAAAAGATGTGGTTGAGCTTGAGGGTAAGGGCCGACTGAAAAGAAACAGCGGTGAAGAAATCATGGTCTATGTGGTTAATACGATTCGCCTGCAGAAAGATAATCTTGAATTTGTGATCGCCCTTAAAACTCCGGTAGTTCATGACGTTTAAACTGCATTCGCCCTATAAGCTGGCCGGTGACCAGCCCC
Source organism: uncultured Leptospiraceae bacterium (assembly GCA_964532545.1). GTDB lineage: Bacteria > Spirochaetota > Leptospiria > Turneriellales > CAZHLC01 > CAZHLC01. Next base: position 671 of record CAZHLC010000620.1, read on the forward strand.
AGGCGGTTGATAAGCTGGTTAATGTTCTCGAGCCCAGTAATGGCAAGGCCGTTCTGGTAGGGGTTACCGGCTCGGGCAAAACTTTCACCATGGCCTCGACCGTTGAGCGCCTCAATCGGCCTACCCTGGTAATTACTCACAACAAGACTCTCGCGGCCCAGTTGTATCGTGAGTTTAAAGAGTTTTTTCCTGAAAATGCGGTTGAATATTTTATCAGTTACTATGATTACTACCAGCCCGAGGCCTATGTGGCCGTATCTGATACCTACATAGAAAAAGATGCTACTATCAACGATGAGATTGATTCGTTGCGGCTGCGGGCCACCTCATCTCTGCTTGAGCGTGATGATGTGATCGTAGTGGCCAGCGTCAGCTGCATTTATGGTCTGGGCTCGCCCGAAGATTATGAAGAGTCGGTATTGCTGGTCAAGCTCGACCAGCAGATCAGCCGCGAAGATATGATTCTCAAGCTGCTGCATATGCAGTATGAGCGCAATGATATCGACTTTGCCCGCAGTCGTTTCAGAGTCAGGGGCGATACCCTTGAGGTGCTGCCCGCTTATTCTGGCGAAGCCATTCGTTTTGAATTTTTTGGTGATACGGTTGAAGCCATCAGCCGGGTCGATGTGCTGACGGGTAAAAAAACTGCAGCTCTTAAACAGACTGCCATTTACCCCGCCCGCCATTTTATTACCGCCCGCCCCAAGCTTGAGCGGGCTATCGAAGCCATTCGTGAAGAGCTTGATAGTCAGGTCGAGGCTTTCAAAAAAGCAAACAAACCTCTTGAGGCTGAGCGTATCAGCCAGCGCACCCGTTATGACCTTGAGATGCTGCGTGAAATGGGTTACTGTAACGGCATTGAAAACTATTCACGCCACCTGGTGGGCCGCCCGGCCGGCTCACGCCCCGCCTGTCTGATTGACTATTTTCCTGAAGATTTTCTGATTATTGTTGATGAAAGCCATGTGACCATACCGCAGGTGGGGGGTATGTTTGAGGGTGACCGCAGCCGTAAGCAGAATCTGGTAGATTTTGGTTTCAGGCTGCCTTCGGCTCTTGACAACCGGCCACTGAATTTTGGTGAATTTGAAAAGATGTGCAATAATATTATGTATGTTTCAGCTACCCCGGCTGACTACGAACTAGAGCGGGCCGAACATTCGGTTGAGCAGATTATCAGGCCCACTGGTCTGCTAGACCCCGAGGTTGAAATCAGGCCCACCGAGGGCCAGATTGACGATTTGGCCCGTGAAATTACCATCAGGGCTGAGCGCGATGAGCGGGTGCTGGTGACCACCCTCACCAAGCGTATGGCCGAAGATCTAACCGAGTACTATCTCGATTTGGGTTTAAAGGTGCGATATATGCACTCAGAAATCGACGCTATCGAGAGGGTTGAGTTGCTGCGTGATTTACGTAAGGGCGAATTCGATGTGCTGGTGGGTATAAACCTGCTGCGCGAAGGTCTTGATCTACCCGAGGTTTCGCTGGTGGTTATTCTCGATGCTGATAAAGAAGGTTTTCTGCGATCAAAAAGATCATTGATTCAGACCATGGGGCGGGCCGCCCGCAATGTGAATGGCCGGGTGATTCTCTACGCTGATAAGGTGACTGACTCTATGCAGATTGCCATTGATGAAACCAGCAGGCGCCGTCAAATTCAGGCTGAATACAACGAGAAGCATGGTATCTCACCATCAACTGTGCGCAAAGAGATTGTAGATTTGATAGAGCGCCAGAAGGTACACGACGATGCCGAGATGCGGCTGCTTGATAAGATCGCCGATGAGTTTTCACGTGATAATTTCAAAGATAAAAACAAATGGAAAGATGCCGTCAAAGAGGCCATGCTCAAGGCGGCAGAAGAACTTGATTTTGAAAAGGCCGCCGCCCTGCGAGATCTGATGTTTGCCTCAGACGAGCCGGGCGAGAAGAATTGATTTACTTTTTCAAAGCTTTGAGCAGCGATTTCAGGTCGGAGTACTCTTCGCTCTGGTCTGCATAGTTATAGATGCATTGTAGATAAACTTTGTTTTTCTGGTAGTAGGTAAAATCAAGAAACTGTTTTAGAAATTCAAAATCTGCATTTTTACTCACACGGCTCAGCCGATATACCTTCTTATCAAGAATGTATTCAATAACCTGTTTACGTTTCTTTATAAAAACAGGCATAACCCCTGAAATAATTGAATCATCATTACCCGGAAAATAACTGAAAGTGTAAAATGGGTTGAGCAATGGTTCATAACTGATATCGTTTTTGCCAAGCGCCTTGCAGAGTTTCTGAGTTGCATCTTGCAGCTCTTTTGGTCTGGGCCGTTGCATATCTTTTACATCTTTGAGGTCGACCCATTCGTCGAATTCGTTGAGGTATTGCACATTACCAAGGCGCAGTTTGTAGCTGAACAGGGCATTGTTATCAAGTACGAAACCCGGGTAGTAATAATCGAGATTATTTTTCAGGGCCCATTCAACTTCTTTGAGCAT
>CAZHLC010000621.1:0-3148 GCA_964532545.1 uncultured Leptospiraceae bacterium
CCATTTTCGCAAAAAACGAAATACCCCTGAAAATCTCGCCTTGTCTTAGTCTGTCTTGAGCAACATCGAAATCATAAATCATTCTTCGTGTTGCGAAACAACTATAATCGACTTTACATAAGAATCAACAATGCTAGATTGTTTCTGATAATGAGAGACAATAATCGGGGCTGATGAATAAAGCTGTTGATCGAGCTGATTTTGGTACTCCGTGTATAGATTCTTGTCTTTTTCTGCATAAATTTGTTCGAAATTAATTTCCATTATTTTGCTCCTGCCAAGAGTTAAATACTTGGTCAACCTTTGTATTCCTGTGAAAAACATATTTCGTATTAAAAGAAAAGCTTCGTGTTTTAGTCTCAATAAAAGCCCTACTGTAGAGTGACTCTATGGTAGCAGTGCCGTCCGGGAAGTTAAGGATAAGTTGCTGATCTTCACTGAGGGCTTTTCGATATGATGTCATTATCTCTTTTAAAAGAATGTGCTCTTCATCATTTTCATACTCCACAGGTAAGCCAATTTCTGATGCCTCTCGCCGTGAAATTCGGTAGCTATGTGATGGGATATCCTCAACGAGCTTTTTGATGATTATTTCGCGCTTTCCTTCTTCTTGCATCTTCGGCTTTAGCAGTTGGTGTGCTAATATTTTTATAAGGTCGCGTACACGTTCGATTTGGCCAAGAACTGTGGGGTTTAAAGTCTTTGCTAGAATATCCAGTGCTTTTATTCGGCCGTCCTCCGAAATTTTCATTTTTTCTAGTAGTTTATAATAACCGGCGACATCCTCAACGCTAAAATTCATGTTGATTTCTTGATCTTGATTCGATTTCCCTTTTAAGCTAAGCTGGGGATCAATGGGAGATAAAGAGCCTAATGGTGACATTATAATTTTGTCAGCTCCCAAGGCAATTAAAGTTGCAGCGCTATGTGCAATTTCAGGAACATAGACAATCAATTCATTGCAATATTCCCTAATGAGATTGATTATTGGCAAAGGCGAGTCCAGAATACCACCGTTGCTCCGAAGAAGCAGCTTAATCGTTTTTTTGGGCCCAGCTTCTTCCAGGATGTCATACAAAATTGGCAGTATGTCCAGCGCAATTTGAGTCGAAAACAAGTTTCCTGGTTGTTTTTGACCATTAATCAATGTAAGAGCCAAATTATCGCTACTTCCTTCCAGTTTGCCAAGTAACTCGCTTCTTGTGCTCATTGTTAAGACCGAATTAATAATCTATCGTAATTTAATTGTGTCAACCAAATAAAATAAATATTATCCCAGGGGCTTATGTCTCATTGGCAAAGAATAGCCTACGGCACAGTTTTTCACAGAAACATTGCGCACCAAGTGCATCTATTGCGCACACTCTATAATCACGCAAGGGCTAAATCCACCCGACTCACAGTGGTTTTCAATTAGCCTTGAGATTTCACGTGATATCAAGACGCCATACACCCGTGATCAAAGAAAAGTACGCCATAATAAGGCGCCCTATATCCCCCCCCCACACACACTAGCACCCCGCACACCAGGCGCACCAAGTTCTTGCCCCCACATCACACATTATTTGTGTACCAAATGCTCAAAGCACTGGTATTCGACGTAGGCCGGGTTTTGCTTGAGGTGGCGCCGGTTGAGCCGCTGGTTGCGAAAATTGATGGCATTGACGATGAAGAAACTTTCTGGAAACAGTGGATTCTGCTTGAGGCCGTGCGCGATTTCGAAACCGGTAAGATCTCTGAAGCAGACTTTGTTAAAGGTGTGCTCGATGAAATGAAGGTGCAGCTTTCGGCCGAAGAATTCTTTGCTGAATTTGATCGCTGGCCTCTCAAGCTGTATGACCAGGTTGAAGAAGTTGTTTCGGGTATTTCTGATCACTATGAGGTGGCTACCATGTCTAATATGAATGCCCGACACTGGCAGATTGTATTAGATGATTTTGGTCTGGGTCGAATGATTGAGAAACATTTTCCTTCGTGGCAGACAGCGCTGATGAAACCCGATAGCGCGGCCTATGAGAATGTGGCCCGGCAACTAGACCTTTCAATTGATGAAATCGCCTTCTTTGATGATAACCAGCTCAATGTTGATGGTGCTAAAGCCGCTGGAATGCAGGCCTACCGCGTCAAAGGTGCTGACGAGTTGCAAACTTGTCTGCAAAATTTAAAAATTCTATAAAATACCTTTACCTGGGCTTACGCCGATTATCATAGGGCACCTGCATGCCTAAAGAAATTACCCTGCGCAAGGTTCTCATTGGCATTTTTGTTTTTGTTTCAATCTGTGGTCTGTGCATTTATCTGCAGTCGATCACCACGAAGGTGCGGGGCCAGTGGTACAGTGTGGTTCCGCCGGTGTTGGCCGTGGTACTGGCCTTTGTTACCCGCCGCCTTATGTTCAGCCTGGGCTTCGCCTCTCTGGTGGGGGCCCTGTTATTTTCACTGGCCAAGAGTGAAACTGTGGTCGGTGGCATTGGCACCGGTCTGCTAACGGGCATTAACTATGCTGTGGGTGCCGTTACTGACTTCACCAACATTCAAATTCTGTTGTTTGTGGTTTTTATACTGGCGATGATTGCGGTCATCATCAAGGCCGGTGGCTTTCAGGCCATTGTCGACTGGCTTGGTCGGCGGGCCACCAACGCCCGCAGCACCCAGATGATGACCATGATTATGGGGCTGGCGGTCTTTATTGATGACTATGCCAACACCATGATTGTGGGCTCAACTATGCGCTCGCTTTCTGATAAAATGAAGATCAGCCGCGAGAAGCTGGCCTATCTGGTTGATGCCACCAGTGCCCCGGTGGCCGGCATTGCCCTGGTGAGCACCTGGGTGGGTTTTGAGTTGCTGCAGTTTGCCCCGTTGTCGAAAGAATGGGGCCTTGTGAAAGATGCCTTTGCCATGCTGCTCGATGCCCTGCCTTACCGCTTCTATTGTTTTATGATGTTGCTCTTTGTGTTTTTCAACATTCTATCACAGAAAGACTATGGCTCAATGGCCGAGGCCCAGAAACGCTCGCGCGAACAAGATAAGCTGATGGCTGACAATGCCAAGCCCATGACCTCGCAGTCTTTCAGCATGGCCAAACCCGCCGAACATGCCCGGGCCCTCAAGCTCACGGTCATCTACCCCTTTGTGTTTCTGTTTG
>CAZHLC010000622.1:0-3137 GCA_964532545.1 uncultured Leptospiraceae bacterium
AGAAACAGGGTAGTGGTTTGACCTGCAGCTATACTGAACGGGCTGCCCGAAAAAGAGAAGGCACCCATGCCGGTAGCCAGGTCGACTTCAGTGCCGGCCCCGAAGGCCAGAGTGTCGGTACCTGCATCATAGCTGCCGTTGTTGTTAGTATCAATGTAGAGGGCCAGCTCTTTTCCACCACTGCTGAGTACCAGATTATTCAAATCATAGGGGCCCCCACCCCAACCAGTGCCGAGCTTCACCGGTTCATTAAATTGTACAGAGTTGATGGTTGCCGTAGCGGTATTTGTCTGCTCTTGAATGTTCAGAATGTAGACCACCCGCTCTGCAGAAGGGGCTTCAGTGACCAACAGTCCCTGACTGGCTGAGAGGGCTGTCTGGCTCAGTTGCAGCTCAGGTTTGGCTATTTCGATCAGGCGGCCGCTATTGCTGCCGCTGAATTGGCTGGCTTTCGCATGGCCGCCAGTATTAGCATTGCTGGCTACCAGTGAGGTGTTATTTATTGTAACTTGAAAATTTGTGCCCCCGGTGCTGCCCGCATCAACGTTAGCGACATACTTAATAAAGAAGTTTTTACTTTGAGATGCGCTCAGGGCAATGCCACCACCAGGTGTAAAGGTAATGTTCTGGTTATCTGCAGTAATGGTGCCGCCAGTTACTGAAGCAATGGGGGTGGCATTGCCTTCTTCATAGAGATTAGCTGTGCTAATGTCATTGTTTTCAAGAGCTGTGCCGGCATTGCTGATGGTAATACTGGTAATTATGGCTGCCTCAAGGCCGCTGCTTTCAGTCAGGGTAAACTTTAACATGCTCGACTCAGAGCCATTGCCTATGGCCGCATTGCCTTCTGGGTAGGCCGAAGCACTGTCTGTGATTGAAACCGAGCCCCATTCAATAGTGAAGTTGGCAGAGCTGCTGCTTGAGGCCGGGGTTGAGCCCACTGCCAGTGAATTCTGTATGCCACTTACGCCCGCAAAAGCGACTTTATATGTCTGCTGGTAGGTGGCTGTGTTGCCCAGGTTAAAAACCAGCCAGAAGCTGGCCGAGCTGCTATCTGCAATGTCAAAGGCCGCTGCTGAGGTGTCGATTGATAGCAAACTGCCCGTTGGGCTGTTCAAGATACCAATCTGGCTATCTGAGCCATCAAAGACATTGGCAGTGGTGCCATCATCAGCGTAAATGCGCACTGCGGCAATGGTGGCAGCAGCGGCTGTACCAGTCAGGTTAAAGTCGATCGTATTGATGCGCACCGGGTTGGGGTCTGCCCCGGTCTCTGCTATATTGAACTGGTGAACTACCAACCCGGTTGCATTGGGCAGGGTTTTTGCCGCTGCCGGGTTAGCGGGCCCGGTGGTAGCCACCAGGGCCGGGGTTGAGGGTTTAAAGGTTTGATCTAGCAGGGGGGTGCCTTCAGTGTTTAATTGATCCCACACTTTGATTCGGTAGTGATAGGTTGTTTCGTTTGTGAGAGTTGGGCCTGCGTAGGTATAAGAAGCTGAGGTGCTGGCAACTTTACCGGTATCATGTATATCGCAGTTTGAGAAGACATTGTCAATTGAGGCTGTACCAATGCAGACTTGATAAGCAGCCTGGGTGTCGGCTGCCCCGGGTGAGTCGACATCGTTAAAGGTCCATGTGAAGGTAGGTACCAAATCAGGAATACTCGCCGGGGCCCCGCTTTGGCCATCGACCTGTGGCGAGGTTACCGTGGGGCTGTTATCAATGGTTGCATTCTGGGTAATGCTATTGAGGCCCGCTGCATGAATTATATTGGCAGTGCGGCTGATGGGGGCATCAACCTGTACCGTTGAAGCTGCTAGAAACTCAAGATCATTGCCAGTGATGCTGAAACTGTTACCAGCTTCAAAAACTGTATTACCAAAGTCGGCGTTATTGCCAGCCGGGCCATTATCGACAGTTGTATTAGCTGCCGGGGCCGTAAGCCGCAGCGTTACCGTTCCCCAGTTAAATGAGGTTGAGCTTGAATTATTCTGCCATGCCCCGTTTACAGACCAGGTGCCACTGGTGGCAATGAAATGACTGTCGTTGCCCTCAAACAGCATAGTGCCACTGCTAAGATCAGCGGTGCCAGACACAAGTGCGGCATTCTTGTCACCGGTATCGCCAATTTTCAGAGTGCTGGCCACAGTAAGATTGTTGTTGGCAAGAATCAACTGTGGCACTGCGGCCGGGGGCGAGGCCAGGGCATATGTGGTGAAATTGCCGGTAGTGGTTATGGCGCCAGCAGCCGTGGCGGCCAAACCATCACCGAGCTCAACAATCAGGTTTGTATAGGTTCTTGCGCTGATTATGCCGCTGCTGTCTTTGTTAAAGGTGTAAATGATATCACCCTCATTTGACCACACTGAGGGAAGCGTACCCAGATTTAACGGGGTTGTAGTGGTCGAATCAGCATTATTAGTCAGGGTCAGGCTGAATGAGGCTTGATCAAAACTGCCTGTGCCGAAGCTGAGTACATTGCCAACCGTGAAGTTGGCGGCAAGGGTTGTGGTAAAACCAGCAGGCGCTGCGCTCACATTGAAAAAGGGCTGGTTTGAATTTACAGTTGAATCGCCTGTCAGATTCAGTGTGCTGCGTTGGCTGGTCAGGGTGCCGCCGCTTATGGTCAGATTGCCGCCTAGATTAACAGTTGAGCCGCCACTGCCATTGCCAAGGGTGAAATTTCCACCGACCATGTTGAAGCTGCCGCCTATTGTCAACGATTGGTAGGTGCCGTTGATTGAGGTTAGGGTGCCGTTTGACACTGTCAGGTTACCACTCACTGCAGCGTTATCTTCAAGGGCAAAGGTGGCGCCCGTGGCGTTAACGGTCACATTCTGAAAAGACGAACCATTGCTGCGAATCAGGTGGCTACCGCTGCTGCCATCGAATGTTACAGAGCCGGTGGTAAAACTGAAGGTGCCAGAGGTAGCGCGCCAGGCCCCGGCTACGGTATGGTTTGTTGCATCACCGTTATAGGTCGCGCCTGCGATCAGTAAGTCGCCATTAATATCGATGATGCCTGCTGCTGCCATAACAGTGCCGCCATTGAATGTAAGGTTATACCAGCTCTGGGCAGGCAGGGTTAATGGGGCGGTGCCATTTTTAACGAGGGTCGATGTGCCGGCATTGATGGT
>CAZHLC010000623.1:0-3137 GCA_964532545.1 uncultured Leptospiraceae bacterium
GTAGACCATCGAAAGCAAAATAGCGGCGGCTGTCTTCATAGCCAAAGTAAATGGCCGCAACGCCCGCCACCAGCAACAGCAGAGCCCTGATCAGAGCGAAACCCAGCGAGAACTGTTTCATTTTGGTGAGTCTGGTTTGGCTGTGTTGCAATGCAAGTTTTATTTACTTAAACGTTGCCGGCCTTGCTTAAAGTCTCTCAGCATGCCACTGGCAGAGCTGGTGCATGGTGTCTTGTTCTGAAAAACCGATATAAAAGGCCAGCTTCTGAAAGGCAGCTGAGGCCTCTGCAACAGTGATGGCCGGGCTGATCGAGGCAAAGAACTCAAGGTTAAGCTGCCAGAGCTGCCTTGAAAAATACAGTTCGCTTTTCAGGGGCAGACTCAGGCGGGCCGCTGCTGAGACGTAGGGCAGAGCATAGGGGGCTCTGGCCCTGGCCTCATATGGCAATTGCAGAACCAGCCCACCTTCGCGGGCCCCGGCGATAAAATCACGCAGATCGCATAGATCAGTCAGTGGGGGGTAGGACAGCGATATGTTCTGATCAGCAGCAAGCTCGTTTATGGGGGCTACCCGCCGAATACGAATACGCTCTGGCAGCAGAGCCAGAACCCGCTCAACAGTCTGGCCCGTGGCAATATCATCGTCAATCAGCATATACTCACCACTGGGTATCTTACTGATCTGCTGGTCAATAGACGCAGCGCCCGGGCGTGCTACCAAAGCAGGTTGTTCGCTATCGGCCGCAATTTCATAACACCTTGACAGTGCCAATTCTGCTGTAGACTCATAGCAGGGGTCAAGGCTGAGAACATTGATACCATTAAGTAAACCATTGACGTTGTTTCTTTGCTTTTTAAGCGAGTGAAGCTGCACCTCTAACTTCTGGCCACTAAATTCAGAAAAACAATGTATTAAAAGATCAATCAAACCAGAGGTGAAGGTTTGATGCGCATCACGAACCCTTTGTTCTCGCCCGCCCAGCCAGGGTTGAAGTGCCCATAAAGATTCATTACGCAAATGAATCACGGCACCCCGCTGTTGTTTTTCAGCAGAGCCGAGGCTGTTTAGATGTTCAATAGTCTCAGGTGGTAAGGCTTCATGTTTACCGCCCCGTACTTCGGTTGAGTTCGCCGCAATTGATGGGGCACTGGTAAAGTAAATGCGGTTTAAGTGAGGTTGAATAAGATCATTTGCCTGATACTTCTGCTGTTTATCTTCATAACCTGGGCGCAGCACACTTACGCAGCGGCCTTTCTTTAAGAAGCTCAGAGTAAAACGGGCATTATCGCTACCAAAAACATAGACTACGTGAATTGGCCGGCTGCTTTTGATATGGGCATTAACATAGTTGGCCAGCCGCTCAATGATTTCGGTAAAGTTCACAGCATAATTGTTATAAAGGGCTTCATAGGGGTCGACCATCAGCCAATCACTGTCTTTAATGGCCTCATTTAACAGCTTTATACGGTTAAAACTATCGATAAAACCAGGGCCGGTTTTTTCTTTAATATAAATATCATGGCCCGGCGATAGGTATCCCCCCAGTACCTGCCCGCCATACTTTTCAACTTCGGCCCTGGCAAGATGCATCATTTCAAGGTGGCCCCTATGGGGCGGGCAATAGGCACCTGTATTCAGCAAAACGCAGAGCCAGCCCGGCTGCTGCTCAAGGCTTTTAAGCCTTTGATACACTTTATACAATGGAGTACATAACCAGTTAAAATTTCGGCGCAGGTTTAAATAATCAACAGGTGATTGATCATCAAAATAGCCCGCCTCTTCTAAAGCTTCGGGGCTCTGCAAAAGTCGACTCAGCTCTGCATAGTAGGGGTCTTTTAGTACCTTTGCATCGGTTGTAAGAGAAACCTGCTCTTTAACGCTGCCCGCAAGCGGTTGCAGACCGCAGCGTTCAAAAATAATATCAGAGCGCAGCAGAACCTTGGGCTGTTGGCCCTGCCATACTTGCCCATCATGCAGCTTGCGATGGTCAAATACCAGAGCGCGGCCAATTGCCGGTTTAACTTCAAAATAAACCCGATGCGACGGGGCCAGCATCGACCAATCTTGAAACTTGCGTTCAGTTACCGGCAAATGCCGCTGCCAGTCTGTAACAAACCTGGTGGCACCAGCGGCGCCCTCTTCTTCACTGAGATAAATAATCAGGCTCATCAAGGTAAAATGGCGACCATTTTCGAAATTATGGCCGGCATCATAGTGAGCAACAAGTTGCCCCTGGTGATCGTACTTTATAAACCTGAACAGGGGGTTGACACCCACGGCCCGCCAAACCGGGTGAGGCCAACCGTCGGTTTCTGATGTTTCGTTCAGAATTCGAATATTAGAAATATGCTTTTTCAGCCGCTGCCACAGCAAAGCTGCCAGCTCTTCATTCATGGTAGTAGCACGCAGTGAACCGGCATATTTACTTTCACCGCTTACCCGGCCGTGTTGATCGGCCCGCTGCTGGGGTTGCTTTTCAAATTGTTGCAACAGCGCCTGGCATTCGGCCGCACTTAAAAGCCCCTCAACCGTATAGAGCGACTCATCGACCCTGGTAGAGAGACCGGGCTGCTCTGCTTCAAATTTGGCGATCACTTTCTGGGAAATTTCAAACTCTGAAACAAAACATCCTGCCTGGGCAAAACTTTTGATTGGCGTATAGACTTCGCTGCGCCAACCATCTCTGATGGTGCGCGGGTAAATATCAAGATGAACTGCCGGTGAGCTGCTGTTATACTTATGTAGATTTTTCTGATGCAGCAGTTCAATTGCAGCTGCATATTCATCAAACTGCCGACGCGCTGACGGGCTGAGCCCTTCTTTGATCTGAGAAAACTCAGCTGGGCGATTAAGCAACTGCTGATAGAGCTCAACAAAATCATAGGGTGCGCCAATCATCTGTTCATCGTGACGGCCATCATATACATCACCCCTGGGTATCTGTGAAATCACCTCATCAGGTACACCAAGCTCACTGGCCACCTGCACAACTTCAGATTTATAAATATCTGAAATCAGCTGTATGTCAACCATACCATCAGAGGCCTTACCAAAGAAACCAAGATAGCCCCCTTCATCGAGGTTTGTGGTTCCGCATAAGACTGCCAGATGCCCCTGCTGGGTCAGCAACGAGGTT
>CAZHLC010000624.1:0-3136 GCA_964532545.1 uncultured Leptospiraceae bacterium
CGAGGGCGCTTGCTCTCGCCCAGTCTGCTATGGCCTCTCGGGGCCTTACAGGCTTGAAATGATTATAAGCCTTCATCTTTAGCCCGGTATAGTTCACCGCGACGTTTTAACAGTACTGACCCTGCAGCATCAATATCGCGACCAAAAAAGATCAGGCCTTCGTCGTGGCCCGCCATGACAATGGTCTGCTCTTCTCTTTGTTTGGGGTCACGCAATATGCTTTCAACTTCACGGGCCATTTCTGGGGTGCCATAACCTGCTGATTCGGGTACAGTGGGTGCCCTGTTCTTAAGAAATTGCCAGAGCTCGCCAGCGTGTACGTGAATAACAGCATTCACCTCAGCAAGCACTGAATAGATCATATAATGAGTCATGGCTTCAGAAGAGCAAGGTACGGGGCCCCGGCATTCTACTCTGTTCTGGTTGATGTCTACGCTTTCAACCAGGGCATATTTGCTGTTATTCATACGCTGCATCTTACCGGTGCCAGAGCCTGTGATCATCATTTTATCGGTGCCCGCAACCCTCATGCTGATATTACCATAGCCAATACCATCAGGGTAGACACCGATCATACCGATGCCCCAGAGGCGATTACGCCATTCTTCGATCATGCGCCAGAGGTTCTGGCGCAGTGGTTCAGACTGCATGTGGCACATTTCATACTTTATGTAGCCTTCGTCTCGCATTGATCAGTTAGCAGATTGAGAAAGCCGTGGGCTAATACCATTGAATGTTACGTCAGAAACTTTAAAAGCCCGCTTTTAATTTGCGAGCCAATGTTGCCGATCTCACGAGATACATCGCTGAGCAAATCTTTTTGAATCTCAAACTTGTCGCCAACTCTGAGTGTGCCTTCTTTTTTCACTGATGCATAGACACCCAGAAAACGGTTAGTAAGCTTTGCCACAGCCTGCACAACTTTCTTTTCAGCCGGCAAGGCTGTGTGTTGCCGGCCTGGTACCGAACATCTAACGGTTTTGTTTTCAATCTGTATTTCTGCGCCGTTGCTGTGGGCCACACAGCCAGCCCAGTCAAACTCTTCAATCGTATCTTGTTGAGTTTTTAATACTATATTAGGGCGGTAGCGTCGGGCGTGAAATTGATCTAAACCAGTTTCTCTGGCGAAATAACGAAGAGCCCCGGTGGTTAAAATATGCAGGGGGTAGGCATCGAAGTATGTACCCGGCGGGGTAGCAAAAAATTTCAGCTGGGCTAAAACCGCCAGAGACATGGTTGAAAAATCGGGCAGCTCTTCTTCGGGCGCCAGGTCAAACTGTTTGCGTAGGTCAGCCTCATCAGTGGCAGTTGCAAGGCGATAATGATTCAGGTTGGTAGCTGGCTCGATGGGGCAAAGCTTCACATCGGTATTCAAAAAGTCAGCAAGCTCGGCCTGCCGACTACCCTGGCTGACCTCAATTTTCTTCTGGTTGGGAAAAATAACCTCAAGCACCCCGGGGTTATCTAAGGTTGGCTCTTTCACATAGCGGGCCTGCAACTGCATCAAGGCAGGAAGTTTTCGCCCCCCCTGAATTTCATCGGCCTCTAAGTTGTAAACAGCCCAGCCGCGATCACCCACGAAGCCGCTCTTAGCCATGGTCACCTGATTGAGCTCTTCACCCGCCATCGATTTTACCGGATATCTGAAGAGGTTTTCGATTGTTATACCCATAATACTATCTTCGTAAAGTCAGTAGTCTCGAGAAGGGCGGTCAATAAGACTTTTCTATACCCAGGCTTTTTTAGTTGCATTGCAAGCTGCATGTGCTAAGCCAGCAAAATGAGCAATAATCTAAGTTAGAAAACAGTTTTAAAAAAGATGGCAAATGCTGGCATCTATTGCATCAGGCCAGCCCTATGCCCCAGATACGGTCATAGGGGCTGGCTTCTACCAGAATCTTATCACCTGTACTCAAGAGAAAGCTTTTCAAGTCTTCATGTTGGCCGAACTTCAAGCGGTTGCCCCGAACAACATATTCAAACTTGTTAGCATTCCACATTTCGCGGTCGAAGCCCTGTACCTTTCTACCCAGAGCCTTATTTCTGTGGCCCTGACTTCTCTTTTCTCTATTAGAACCCAGGCCTTCTCAGCGGGCTTTTCTATGCTGTTCGTCCTCATTTTTGGGCGTTTCAGCCCCCCGCAAACATCTAGCCCTTGAAATTTGATTACTATCTATGCTATTGATTATGAAGAAAAAAAGAGTGAAACAAAGCCTGATAGTAATCTCGCTAATCAGTTTCTTTGCGCAGTGCAGTACAACAGCAAAAATACCGCCAAACGATCATTTTGATGGTCAAAAGTTTTCTAATGAAGTTGAAATTCAAAAACCTAACTTCTGGCAAATTGCCACCCATATCATGCTTGGTAGAAACGGTCAATGGCCTGAAAACTTAATCAAAATACCAGAGAAAAAAGACCAGGCAGTAACTCTGGCAGCTTTGCCGCAGACTCTGCGACCCAAAGAAGTTGCTATTACCTTTATTAACCACGCCACTATCTTGATACAGACCCCTGAGCTGAATATACTTACTGACCCGGTCTGGTCATACCGGGTAGGCCCGTGGTCATGGGCGGGCCCGGCACGTGCCGTTCAACCCGGAATCAGATTCGAAGATTTACCCCCAATAGATGTGGTTATCATCAGCCATAATCGTTATGACCATATAGATCTGCCAAGCATCAAGAGATTATACAAAAAGCACAAACCCTTTTTCTTGGTGCCCATGGGTGATAAGAACCTGCTAGAACAAGAAGGTATTCTGCAGGTCACAGAACTTGACTGGTGGCAATCAAAACAAATAAACTACAAAAACAGAATTATTTTTACCCCGGCGCAACATAATTCGGGTCGGGGGCTTTTTGATGCAGATAAAAGCCTCTGGGGTTCTTTTCTCATTCAAGCGAAGCATACGAAAATCTACTTTGCCGGTGATACTGCCTATGAAGAGCACTTTCAAAAGATTCGAAGAAAATATGGTTCTGTTGATTTGGCATTGCTACCAATCGGGGCTTATGCCCCCCGTAAGAAAATGAAGGCCTTTCATATGAACCCTGTTGAAGCTGTAAAAGCTAAACAAGATCTAAATGCACATTTTGCCGTACCGCTGCATTATGGCTGTTTTCAATTGACCGCAG
>CAZHLC010000625.1:0-3127 GCA_964532545.1 uncultured Leptospiraceae bacterium
GCTTTAGCTTGTCATAGCTGCCAAGGCCATCAATCTTCAGCACATTGCTGCCCACCCCCTCAATGTTAACCCCCTGGGCCATCAGCAGGCGGCAGAGCCCCTGCACATGGGGTTCAGAGGCGGCGTTCTCAATTACGGTACGGCCTTCAGCACAGGCGGCTGCCATAATAGCATTCTCAGTACCGGTCACCGAAGCCTCATCGAGTAGAATTTCTGTGCCCCTGAGCTGTTTGGCCCGTAGGTAGTACCCCTCAGATGAGACTTCAACCTCAGCACCCAGGGCATGCAGGGCCAGCAGGTGGGTGTCAACTCTGCGGCGGCCAATTTTATCACCGCCCGGCCGGGGAATAAACACTTCGCCCGTACGAACCAGTAGAGGTGCCATCAGGGTGATTGAACCGCGAATGGCACTTGAGAGTTCTTTGGGCAGGCGGCTCTGTTCGATATCAGCTGAACTGATTTTGAGATTCAGAGCGATGCCTTTTTTATCAATGTCAACATGGGCACCTAAAAACTCAAGTATGCGAATAAGATTAAAAATATCTTCAATGGCCGGCACATTCTCAAGCGCTACCTCACCCGGGGTCATGATGGCGGCACAGAGTACCGGCAGGGCTTCATTTTTGTTACCCTGGGGTTCGACGCTGCCACTGATGGGCTGCTGGCCCTCGATTCTGAACTCTGCCATATTTAGAAATGCAGACCCAGGGCGTCTTGCATATTGTACAGCCCCATACCCTGCTTCTGCAGATACTTGAGTGCAAACAGAGCCCCCTGGGCAAACGTATCGCGGGTATTGGCCTGATGAGATAGTACCACCCGCTCACCCTCACCAAAAAAGAACACTGAGTGGTCACCAACTACATCACCGCCGCGCAGAGCCATAACCCCCAGCTCATCGCCAGGGCGCTCACCAACCATACCTTCGCGGCCATAGGTTACATTGTCTTCTTTGCGGCTCATTTCATCTAAAACGATCTCTTTAAGGGTAGTGGCCGTACCAGAGGGGGCATCTTTTTTCATTTTATGGTGCACTTCAGTAATTTCTGGGTCAAAGCCCTGCCCCTTGAGCGTGCGGGCCGCAGCCCGGGTTAAGGCAAACAGCAGGTTCACACCCACCGACATATTCGATGCCAGCAGAATTGGTATTTTTTTTGAAGCAGCCTTAATGGCATCAAGCTGCTGGTTATTCCATCCCGTGGTGCCAATCACCAACGGAACATTTTTTTTAACACAGAGTTCGGCCGTGGCAACTGACGAATCGGGTGAAGAAAAATCTATGACACCCTGCAGATCATCAATGGCCTCAGCGCTAACCTGTTCAATTTTCATATCAAAACCACTCAGGCCACTGGCCTCGCTGTAGGTCTTGCCTGTGGCATCATGGGCCGCATGTTCAAATGTCTTAGCTAGCTCGATATTATTATCTTGCTGTGAAAGCCGGGCTATGGCAATGCCCATGCGCCCCAGGGCGCCAACTATCGCAAATCGAATCACAGTTTACCTCTTTCAGTTTTTATAGGCTGCAAAGGCCTTATCAATGGCAGGCTTGAATTCATCAGGCAGAGCGGTCAATGGTTGACGCAGAGCATTTTCACATATGCCCAGAAAAGATGCAGCATATTTGACAGGTATGGGATTTGTCTGGCAGAACATCAGCAGACTGAGAGGAAATATTTCATCAAAAAACTTTTTGGCCGTCTGGTAATCACCACCTAAGAAGGAGCGGCTGATATTCGAAGTCTGCTGGGGCAGCAGGTTTGAGATCACACTGATCACCCCCTGGCCGCCAATAGAGAGAATGGGTAGCAGCAGGTTGTCGTCGCCCGAGAGCAGAGAGAAGTTATCGGGGGTATTCATCACCACCTGGGTCATGAAGTTGATATCGCCGGTAGCTTCTTTGATCGCTGCTACATTGGGGTGCTCTGCCAGTTTTACAATAGTATCAAGACTGAGAGACACGGCGGTGCGCCCGGGTATGTTATAAAGAACAACAGGAATTGTGGCTTCTTCAGCAATAGCATAGAAGTGTTCATAGAGCCCCTGCTGGTTAGGCTTGTTATAGTAGGGGTTGACCACCAATGCATAATCGGCGCCGTCGGCGGCCGCTGCCTGGGTCAGTGAAATAGCCTCACGGGTTGAGTTTGAACCAGTACCCGCAATAACCGTAACTTCTGATTTAATACTCTTGGCTTTGCCTACAACTCTCTTAATAACCTCTTTATGCTCATCATGGCTGAGGGTCGGGCTCTCGCCGGTGGTACCGCAGGGCACCAGCCCTTCGACTTCGCCAGCTAACTGTGTTTCAATCAGCTTATCAAGGGCCTGCCAATCGACGTTTGAATCGCCATCAAACGGGGTAATCATAGCTGTAAAGGTTCCTTGCAGGGGCATGGTTTAGAACCATACTCAAATACGCACTGTCTATCATTTATTCATTTACAGACTGGCAAATTCTGCCGATATCTGATATATGAAAACCTTTACCATGGTGGCATTTCTACTCACCGGGGCAGGTCTCTGGGCCCAGCCGAACACGGCGACCACCACGACCACAGACCCTAACACTACGACTACGACTACAACTGACCCTAATACTACCACAACCACAACAACCACCGACCCAAATACCACCACTACTACCACGACAACGACAAATACAACCACCAGCAATACCCAGAATGCTGGCGCCACCCTGGGTGGCTTTGACGGCTTTAACTGGGGCACTCGCTATAAAAACGTTTTAGACCGCCTGCGCGTACTGGCCCAGAGCGGTGGTGTCACCAACCCACCAACCTATACCGCTACCCCCGAACGTGAGATCAGAATAAAACGTGGTGGTATTCGCTACAAATATGTTTTCTATAAAAAGGCCAAAACCGAAGAACAGAAGGCCGCCGAGAAAGAAGCAGCCAATAACAATCAAGGGCAACCCAATAACAATAACAACACGCAGCCTAATAATAACCAGGGCCAACCCAA
The DNA here is from genome assembly GCA_964532545.1 of uncultured Leptospiraceae bacterium. Taxonomy (GTDB): domain Bacteria; phylum Spirochaetota; class Leptospiria; order Turneriellales; family CAZHLC01; genus CAZHLC01. Next base: position 2,983 of record CAZHLC010000625.1, read on the forward strand.
CAATGATAATAACAAAAAACCAGAAGAAGAGTATGCCCGCTTCTTTTTTGTTGAGGTAAAATTTGCCCTGGTGCCAGCTCATACCCTGAACAAAAAGCTGGCAGAAACGCATGGCAAACACATCGACGATAACGTAAACAAGCAA
>CAZHLC010000626.1:0-3120 GCA_964532545.1 uncultured Leptospiraceae bacterium
ATACCAGAAACCGACCCGCCTTTAACAGGTATTTTCTTACCATTTTTATGAAGAAAACCAAGGCGAATTTCACCTGAAAATGAGCCGGTTATACCGTTGGGGTGAAAGGTAGAAAAACGGCTCAGTTCAAGTACCCCGTCAGTTCGCAGGCTCTCTAATGATTCTTTGCCTGACTCAACCACCACAGTTGAGAACTTACTGGTACGCGGCCAGCCCAGCAGATTGGCCATTTTACCATCGGTGGCGAATTCATTAAGGTTACCTTCTTTAATCATCTCAACTTTTTTAAGGGGAAAGCCCAACTCATCGAAGAAACCCGCCCCCAGCGCACCCCGGCGCATGGGGTCAGTGCTTAGATTGAGCGGCTCGCGGGCCACACTGCCCTCTGGGTAGACTGACTCGCCCTTCTTGAAGCTTGAATAACCATAATAGCTGGCCTGGGCGTTAGCCTGGGTAATAAAATATTCAAAAAGGGTATCTAAAGCTTCACCAGTAAGAATTACCGGTACATCAGAGGTTTCAGGTAGCTTGGCTTCTTTTAGAAGAGAAAGGTTCTCTGCTTCTTCAGCAATGATGCTTTGATAATCAAAATCATCAATAAACCGTCTTTTAAGTAGAACATTGTTTTCTAACTGGCGGTCATCAGAGAGAAGTACAAAGTCAAAAACGATCTTGGTTGATGGGGCAACCAGCTCTAACCCGAGGTGATTCTGCAGGCTGAGCTCATAGCTTTCTAAAAAGACCTCATGAGAAGCCAGCTCACAGTTACCGAGGGTCTGGCTGTTCAGTTTCTGCAGGCCCTCGGTCAGTTCATAAATCAGCTGATCGCCATTCTGTACGATCTTTTCATCACAGACTGCATTATTTTTGATCTGCAATTGCCACTTTTCAGCCAGCTCATAGGCCGGGTTTTCTACCAACCCGGCCCGCTCAATCGAATCATCAATCAAGGGCCGCCATTGACCCGGTAATACCTGAAAACTGCATTTGCTCTCACCAATGTGACCTTTGGTGGGTGCCTTTGTATGTAAAAGAACACTGTAATCAACAGTCTGGTTACAGCGCAGCGTTTCTGGTTTCTGGCCAATGGCATAGATCTCATTTGATTCTTTGCGAATCTTTTTTACCTGCCAGGCTGATAATTGCTTCTGGCTGTTCAGATAAGTCGCGATTGACCGCATCTATACCCTTAAATGTTTTATATTGTGTTTGAAAACGAGTTTTTTACCTGAAGCCTGACCAAACATGAAACTGACCGTAAGCGTACCTGCCACGACCGCTAATGTGGGCCCGGGTTTTGACATCTGGGGAATTTCACTCAATCTGCGAAACCGCTTCAGCGTAACCATTCACCAGAACGAAACCAGCGGCGACACCATGCCCCACCCTGTTGAGTTCAATTATCATGGTTATGCAAAGCAGACAACCAGTGGCAGCCTTGAGACAGGCAAAAAAAGTCTGCTATATCGCTGCTTCGAAAAAGTTTTCAAGGCAGCGGCTCTGCCACTGCCAGAGTTCAGCTTTTCTGCCGACATTGAAATTCCGCCGGTGCGGGGGCTGGGCTCATCATCAACCGCCACCCTCGGCGCCATGGTTCTGGCCAATGAAACCATTCGCCGCTTGCACGGGCAGGCCTTCTCAATAGATCAGATTTTTAATATGGCGGTCAAACACGAAGGCCACCCCGACAATATTGCGCCGGCACTCTACGGCGGCTTCATTGTCAGCCTCTATGATGAAATTAACGAAGTTTTTCTAACTCACAAGCTACAGATCAATGCCCCCATAAAGCTGGCTGGCCTTATACCGCACTGGCAGCTCTCTACCAACCTGGCGCGTAAGGCCGTAGCTAAAAAGATCGAGCTTGATACCTGGGCTTTTCAGGGCTCGCGCATGGCATTACTGACCGATCTGTTTGCCAAAAAGAACTGGCAACAGAGTGATATGGCCATGTTTGAAACCGCCCTGCAAGACCGTATTCACCAGAATGCCCGGGCCCGCTACATTGATGGTATGTTCGAAACTTTTGAATACTGGCTGAACCAGGGCGCCCTGGGCTGTTACCTCTCGGGCGCTGGCACTACGCTGCTGGCCTTCTGGCCCAAAGAGCAGCAACTGTCTGATGAAATGCTTACGGCTTCAATGGCAAAACTCAACCTGCAGGCCAGTGCCATTCAACCTGCCCTTGACCATGAGGGCACCTTTCTGCAGCAAGAAAGCTGAATCAGCTCAGCAGTCTGCGGCTCATACGCTGAATACTGGTACCGGGAAAATAATGCCGCAGAATTGACTTATAGTTCTTCTTTTTTTCTGCCATGAAGCGCGCGCCCCATTGGCACATACCAACGCCGTGACCATAACCGCGGCCGGCGATATGAACTTCATTACCTCTGAGTCGAATACCAAAAAGAGTAGATTTGACATTGCGGGCACCCAGCTTGCGACGCAGCTCAGAACCACTCATCGACAGTTGTTTGCCCGGTGAGTGAACCGCCAGCTTCAGCACGCGGTTAGACCGGCTTCTTTTACTTACTCTCATGCTGGTTAGATTGCGCAGACCCAGCTTATGGGCGACGCTTTTGCGGGGCAACCTTACCTGCCAGCGATACACAGGAGCTTTGCGGCAATGGGGTGATAACTTGCTGCGCAGATAGGGATGGTTTGTCTTCCATACTTCGCCGGCTGAGGCGGTGTGGCCACCGCATGATGAATAGAAGAACACATGGGCCAGTTTGCCCCGATGGCTGAGAATCTGACCCCGGGTCTGGCCCACGATCTGACGCAGGCGCAGATCGTTTTTGACGATACCGCCATAGACCTGATTGGCCGTGGTGCCATCAACATCATAGGGCTGCTGGTAACGTGTTTTCATGCGCTGTAGCAGATAGGTGCGGGCAACCACTGCCTGGGCCTTAAGAGCCTCAAGGTGCCACGAGGCATTCATTTCATGCCCCACTACCGAAACCAGATATTCGCCGATGGTGACATGATTCACATAGAGAAACCCTTTGGCGTTACGATAAATTCGCAGGGTGCCCGGGTAGGTTTTGTTTCTGAAAACAAAACGCCCATCTGATGATATCAGCTCACCCTGCTCTCGGGGCGTAACCGCACCGCGGG
>CAZHLC010000627.1:0-3119 GCA_964532545.1 uncultured Leptospiraceae bacterium
TGTTCAAGTCTGCGGTCAGTCGCTTCAATGCCGGCTCGAATAGAACTCAATACCAGGGGAAAGCTGATCACCGCGGCGGCCAGGGCCGCGCCTTTGTAATTGAAGATAAAGCTGATACCCAGGTTGGCCTTCAACCAGCCGCCAAGAACCCCCTGATTTCCGAATATTAATAAAAGAAGATAGCCAGTTACAACTGGCGGAATAACCAGCGAGATGTGCAGAAAACTCTCAAGCAGGCTTTTACCTTTGAAGTTATAACGGGCCAGTAAATACCCCAGACAGAGGGCTGGTAAAAAGCTTATGGCCACTGATAAACCTGCTACTTTCAGGCTGAGCCAGATAATCTCTGTTTCAAAGGGGCTGAGCACTGTTGAACTTAAGGTCTGAGAAAGCCATGTTTGTCAAATATCTTACGTGCCTGGGGGCCCTGCAGGTAATTCAGCAAGTCTGCGGCACCTTGCTTTTTGCTTGTAAGTGCGGCATAATATACAGCCAGCGGATGTTGAAACCTGTGCACAATCTTGACCTTTTTTGAGATTCTTGCATCTGAATGATAGACCATGGCGAGGGGGGTTTCATTTCGTTCTACCCAGAACAGGGCAGCCCGCACATTGGTGGTGGTCACCAGCTTTGGTGATAAGGCCTGCCACAGACCGGCTTTTTCGAGTGCAGCCCTGCCATACATACCAGCAGGAACGTGACGGTAATCGGCCATGGCGATACTCTTCGCAGGCAGCGCCTTGAGAAGACCCAGCCCCTGATATGTAAAAGTTTTATGGGCAACCAGAACCATCTTATTGGTCGCAAGCCTTTTCTGAGCAGATACAAGCTTTTGCCTTTTTTTGAGATATGCTAACCATTGCAAATTGGCTGAGATATATAAGTCGGCGGGCGCACCTGCTTCGATCTGTCTGGCCAGAGTCGATGATGCAGCGAAAGAAACTTTCACCCTGTGTTTATTATATTTTTTTACAATTTCTTTGAGAGCGTTGGTTGTTGAAGAGGCACTGAAGACCAGTAGTGTCTCGGCAGCGAGGCCGTACTGCAGCGAGAATAGAAAAACTACCCAGAATCTGGCCATAGGCCAGTCTGTGAATGGCGGCTGTGTTTTATAGTCTTATACCAGCACCGAATTGGCTACAGGCAGTCTTTCAAACTTCAGGGGCAGCCCGTCAACCGGCTCTTGCAGGGGCACAATGAATTTGATTTTGTAGTCGGCTGGCACTTTCCACTGGTAGTTTAACAGAATTTTACTCATGATCAGCTTGGCCTGCATTTCTGCAAAATTTAAACCAAGGCAGAGATGTTTGCCTGACCCAAAGGGCACAAAAGCCCCGGGATGCTTTTTATGTTCTTCACGGTCTGGCCCGAACCTCATTGGGTCAAAGGCATTGGGGTTTGACCAGTATTTTGGTGAGCGCTGCAGCAAATGTGAAACCACTGCTACTCTTGTATCTTTCTTCAGGTGGTAGCCACATAGAGTTGTGTCTTGTTCAAGCTTGCGCGGGTATACCACTAGAGGAGGGTGCAGCCTGAGAGTTTCTTTAAAGGCCCAGCCGGTTAACTCAAGTTCTTTCAGACGGCTGTAATCAATATTACCCTTCTCATAGAATTCACGTGCTTCGGCACGAAGCTTGTCTTGCCAATCGGTATGAATTCCCAATTGATAGATCAAACTTGTGATGCTTGATGCAGTAGTATCGTGGGCCGCCATCAACACGAATATGGCATGATTAATAATCTCGGCCTCTGTCAGCCTGGTTCCCTCAAGTTCTGCCACACAGAGTTGGCCAAACAGATCAGGGGTTGGCTCAATACGTCGCATGGGAATAAACTTCTTAAAATAACGTGTAAGCTCGGCCCTGGCGACAAAGCCCTGGCCATACTGGGTAAACGGTATGGGCAAACGAACCAGGCCGGCCACGGCATGAACAATATCACTTATGGCCTTATTAATGCTGCCCAGGTTGTGATCGAGGCTGACCCCGAAAAAAACCTCGCCGGCGATTTTCAGGGTAAGCTCTTTAATACGCGGAAACACATGATTATCAGGTTTTTCAAAGTGGCCTTCTTTGATGTACTCTTCAACACCCGGCCGCATAATTTCGAGATAACCCTTCATGGGTTCTTTAAGAAAGGCCTGTTGCAGCATCTGCCGGTGAAAACGGTGATCTTTGCCATCGCGCAGCAATAGGCCGTTTTTAAAAAGTTCACCCATTACAAAATCCCACCCCTTGCGTGATGAGTAGATGTGCTCTTTGTCAGCCAGAATTTCGTGGCTGGCCCCGGCATCGGCCACCGCAACCACGTTCTCGCCCAGCAGGCGGGCCTTGAAAATCGGGCCATACTTGCTTTCTTCTTCGTTCAGCACTTCGAGGGGCCTGGCTAGAAAATCAGTAGTTAAGCCCACAAATGGCAGCTTCAAATCACCGGGAATGTGGGGTAGTGGATCAATAAAGTTATCACGAATAAAGTCTGTAAGCTGCATAAACTCTCCAGCGGCTTAAAGTGGGCACCGCCAACATATGTTACTCATAAAAGTTGGCAGTGCCCACTTTTTTTGTTAGTTTGCGAGGGTAAACCTGTGCATAGTTATGCACTTTCGGGTATTATGTCACAAATTAGCGAAAAGAAGGCCTTTCACCATGGTAATCTGAAAGAAGCCTGTATTGAGCTGGGTCTGCAGATCATCTTAGAAGAGGGTATTGAGAACCTCAGTTTACGTGAATTGGCCCGCCGCCTTGAGGTTTCAAAGACCGCCCCCTATAAACACTTTCCTACCAAAGAAGATTTGCTGGCCGCCATTAGCCAGGCTGGGCTGGCTCACTTTGCCAGTCGTTTAACTCACGTGTTAAACCAGCCCGAGCTCGAGCCCTATGAGAGGCTGTCAAAGACGGCCCAGGCTTATTTTGATTACGTGCTTGAATATCCGGCGTTCTACCGGCTGTTTGCTTCAAATGTGATTCAAGATGTTTCAAAGTATCCTGAATTACAGAAGGCAGTAAATGAGCCCTTCAGGTCACTGGTGACTCTGATAGAGCAGTTTCGTATGCAGGGGGTAGTTAAAATTGAAGACAGTTTTCAGGGGGCCCTGTCGTTGATTTCAATGGTGCATGGTT
>CAZHLC010000628.1:0-3116 GCA_964532545.1 uncultured Leptospiraceae bacterium
AGAAGACTTGAGTCTTGGTAAACTTTCTGAAAAACTGAATATCGGTATTCACCAGTTATCAGAATATCTCAATAAGCACCGGCAGAAAAGCTTTTCACAGTTTGTGCATGAATTTCGGATAGCCGAGGCTAAAGACTTGCTGGTAAAAAACAGCGATGAGACCATTCTGAACATTGCCTATAAAGTGGGGTATAATTCAATTTCATCTTTTAACCGGGCTTTCAGCAAAATCGTGGGCACCTCGCCTAAACAATACCAGATGAAAAATCGGGGCTGAGCCCTTTGCTTTTAAAAATACAGGGGTCGGGGTTAATATGCTCGAAGAAGAAGTTATCAAAAGCTGGGCATTTGGTCACCATGAAAACAAAGATGGTGATGAAGTCTTCAGATACTCTGATTTAAGAACCAGCACCATCTATGATGATGTGCCCACTGATGTTCTGGCAGAAGTTAAAGTCGAAGTTACGCAGACTCTAAACAAGAAATGATTATCTGAAGCTATAGTTAATGCCCAGAAGAATTGAGTTGTAGGTGGTAAATTTACTCGATTCAATTTCGCCCAGGCTCTGTAGCGCCCCTATTGCGCTAAGATTGTTTGGTAGAGGATATAATACTTCGAGACCCAGAGCCACAGTAAGAAAACCATTGTTCAAATTAGTATTTTGAAAGCCGGTAACGCTGGTTGACTGCATAACATAACCAAAACCCGCTTTGGGAAATATACCGATGTTCGAAAAAAGATTATCAAACTCAATGCCAAGGTACTGCACCAGAGCATAGTTACTGGTCGTCACTGTTAGACCCTCAAGGGCCGGATTCTTACCTTCAGTGGGGGTATGGCTAAAGAACGAAAACTCAAACTGGGTCTGTAGAGGTTGCCATAGTCTGGGCAGCCCTGCCCTGGTAATCAAACCCAGCATGGGCTGACTGGCTGTGATACGCTCAGCAAAGCCAAGGGCATAGGTCGAGGCACCCACCCTGAGGCCTACCACCCAGTTATCAACCCAGGGTCTGCTTTCGGTGTTTTCTGTCAGCCCCGAACGCTGCCATTCTTCTTTGCTTGGCAGAACGGCCCTGGCTTCTTCTGCAATGCGGGCGGCAATTTTTTCAATGGTTGCGAATATTCCTGAGCCGGCCGGCCCTGTTTCTGTAAACTGGGCGATTTCGGTCTTCTTTGCGATATCAACAATGCGTACATTGGTGATGACCTTCATGGGCTTTTGCGATACATCAATGCGGTACTCGCCGGCAATGACTACATCTTGTTTGGCCAGCAAACCCAGATTCATGGCCAGGGTGCGCGAATAATAGTCTTCTTTATACATGTAGTTGTCTTTCGCGACCTTCTGCCATCTGGCTTTAGGCGTTTCGGTAAAAACAAACTTCTTTTTTAATGAGTTCTTAACTGCTTCAGTAATCGAGGTCTCAAGATAGGCAAAGTTGGCCCGGCTCTCGGCATTTATAAATTCCAGAACCAGCACCTTCTTTTTGGTGGCAGCCCATATACCCTGAGAGAGGGGCATCAAGGTTACTAAAAGTGCCAATTTTACCCAGAGGTATGCCATTAGGCTAGGTTTCACTGCTGTAGTAACAATTCCAGTAAAAAAAGAAGATTCATTTTGTGCTTGAACCATCTTGAGAATACCCATTTCTGTCTATGGGTGTGTTTTAAAGATTTCAAATTAGCAGTGGTGATCATCACTCTTCTAACTGCCTTCTGCAGTGGTGAATCAACTCAAGATTTGCTTGATGGTAATTTCTCTACGGGGGGAATTCCCGATGCGAAATTCAGTTTTGATATTGAAAATGACATCATTGCGCTTTCTGAAAGCAATTCTACTTCATTTACGTATCAGATGTCGCTGCGCTTTCGGCCAAAAGGTGAGGTGGTTGTCTCTTTTGTGCAGAACGGCCAGCTGACCCTCTCAAAACAATCACTGGTTTTTACCGCAGACAACTTTCGTGAGCCGCAGACGGTGGTTGTTACGGCAGTTGATGATTCTCTGGCCGAAGGTACTCATGCTGCATTGATTGAGCATCAGGCCAGCATTGCCAGCCTCGGCCTTAATCGCGTTTATGAGTCTGTTACGGCGGTAATTACAGATAATGATTCAGCCAGTGTTAACCTGGTAGAATCATCTGGCTCAACCGCTGTAGTTGAAGGTGGCGCCACTGATACCTATACTGTTGTGCTAAGCAGCCCACCCACATCAGATGTTACCCTCAGCGCAGCCCACGATGCGCAAATTACTCTTAATGGTAATACCGGTACTCTCAATTTGACTTTTACCCCGGCAAACTATAACGTGGCCCAGACCGTGACCGTAGCAGCCGTCGATGATACAGCCGCCGAGGGCCCGAATAGCAGCACCAGCACCATTAATCACACGGCCAGCAGCGCAGATTCTCTTTTTAACAATCTCACAATCGCCCATGTGACAGTCACAGTCAGCGATAATGATACTGTAGCAATTTTTGCAGGGGGGCTTACTCAGGGCAATATGGGAGGGCGCAGTGGCGCCGATACCCAGTGCGAGACCGCAAAAACTAACAACCATAGTAGTTTTACCTGTACCAACGTGCATGCCATGCTCAGCTTTTCTGCAACTGATGAAATAAGAGATCTTAATAGCACCTATTCATTGCCCCCTGCCAATAAATTTGTTTCACCAAACGGTACCCAGGTTGCCAGTAGTTTCGCTGATTTTCTTGATAACTCGATATCAACTTCATTTGCCAGCGCAGGTATACTGCCTATATCTACTGTGTATGTCACTCTTTCAACCAATACCGGGGGGCTGGCTACCAATAATTGCAGTGGGGGTACCTCAAACAGCGGTCTGTCTTCGCAGGGTATAACCAATTTCACGTTCGGGTATCTAGGGGGAACAAACTCAAACTGCGTGAACAGTGCACAGATTCTGTGTCTATGCTGGTGATCAAGATGGGGTTTGCACAAAAAGTTATTCTCACTGGTTTATTCTTGAGCCTGTTAGCCTGCAGCCAGAGCGATACCGAGAGCACTCTCAATGGCGATTTTATAGACCCCAGAGTCCCCGACCTGGTAATTTCACCCAGCAACCGCATAGTTTCAGTAAGTGAAACCGGTACAAGCG
>CAZHLC010000629.1:0-3111 GCA_964532545.1 uncultured Leptospiraceae bacterium
AACAAGAGCCCCGAGTGATTGACAAAGATTTTCTTCAGTCTGCACATGCTGCGCGCTATTACCACCATTAAAGGCAAGCACAGGTATACCCATGGCGCTGGCCTCATACATCGCCATGCCAAAGGTCTCAAGCCGCGAGCAAGAAATAAACAGATCGGTCTCTGCATAAAGGTTTTTCATCTCATTCGGGGTGATGGCACCACAGAAGGTGATGGGCATTTGGTTCTTCTCTATGAAGCGATGACAGTGCCGGGCGTACTCAGCTTCGAGATCTGCCCGGCCAGCGATAAGAATCTTGATATCAGTATGAATACTCTGCTCTAAAAGCAGTCTGAAAAAATCTAAATAACCTTTGCGTGCAATAAGGTTGCCCACCAGCAGAATTGTTTTTACTCTTTGTGAAAATGGTACTAGAGATAAACGTTCGACCCCGGGTTCGATTAAATAGCAGGGTGCTTCTGTGTGGTTTTGTATAAACTGCTGGCAGAATTGGCCGGTGGTAACAAAGAAGGGGGCTGATTTCAGCACATTGATTTCTGCAGGGCCTGGCTGGCTTTTACCCTGCTCAAGCGAAGGTAGCATATGCGCCAGAAAACCGAGCTTATTATTTTCTGCTAGAATTTCTTTGTAGTTATCAATTAAAAGACTGTCAACAAGACCTGGTTGAGTTTTTGAAAAGTCAGCCCCCTCATGCGCCTCAACGGCGTGACCGTTGGTTCGCAGCGATTCAATAATTTTCTGATTATAGATGTTGCCCCCAGATACCTTATCAGAACCCGGTGGCAAAACAAACTGAAATGGGCTCACTCAACAGCACCGGTATACGAGGCCCAGGCAATATGAGATTCATGCAGAGTGATTTTCAGTTGGCCCTTGAAGGTAGCTCTGATTCTTTCGCAAATGCTGCCATGAATGTGACTGGCCAGAAATTCGGTCGTAGTCAATATATTTTTAAGTTTCTGGTGATCGTCAAGATTGCTGTAATTGTATGAACTCAAAACTTCTTTCAGAATGTCAGAAGCCAGGCCAATGTCAATAACCAGGTTGTTCTCATCTAATTGTTCAACCATAAACTCAGCATCAACAACATAGGTGGCGCCATGCAGGTTTTGGGCCGGGCCAAATACCTCGCTATCAAAGCTGTGAGCGATCATGATGTGGTCTCTTACAGTCAGGCTATACATGTTTTACTCATAATAAATCAAACAGGCTAATTCGTTTCTCAACCCTGCAAAATCTCTGGCTGCTTCAGCCAGGGTCACTTTGCGGGTTATATTAGAATCGAAGTTCTGGTCTTCAAGCAGTTTCATAGCATGCATTTTACGCTTTGCAAAGTCGATTGTATCTCGTTTAGAAACAGCAACCGTCGATACCTGCGACGAAATAAGCTGCTTTCGACCACGATGAAAGCTGCCACCCAGCGATAGTGTCACCGGCCGGTTGCCATACCAGCTTAATTCAATGATACGCCCTTCAAACCCAGCAAGATCAATGGCAGCCTGTAGCCCCTTCGATGAAGCGCTGGTATGAAACACCACATCGTAATCATGACCGGCAGCCCCGGTAAATCCATGGTCTGCAGCAAGGCGCTGCTTCTGTTCATTTGAATCAAGTACGTCTACCGTACAGCCTGATTCAAGTTGAAGCACCCGGCATAGCAGTGAACCAACATTGCCGTACCCGACTACCAGCACCGAATCATTTTCTTTCAGCTGGGCATCCCACACTGCGTTCAAAGCGGTTTCGGCATTGCTCAACAGGGTAGCCCGCTCAGGGCTGACCCCTGGGGGCAGAAGAATCAGGTCTCGGTGTTGAACAACACAGTGCTGCTGGTGGGGATGTAGAACATGGGCGAAACAACCCTCGTCTTGACCCTGAATTATTTTTCCCACCAGAGAATAACCATACTTGACGGGAAAAGTAAACTCGCCCTGCATATAGGGGCAGGCCATACTCTGATATTCTTCTGGTGGTACCTCACCAGAAAAAACCAGATGCTCAGTGCCATTGCTTATTGCAGAAAAGGCCGCCTGCAGCAATACTTCACCCTCTCTGGGTTCGGCAATGGTTTCTTCACGAACCTCGGCCTGACCGGCTGCAGTAAACCATAGCGCAGAAGTTTTCACAGTGTTTCAAAAAACCGTTTGCGATTCAGAATCACATACACCAGCATTAGCAGAGCAAACCAATCGACCAGAAACCGAATGCGCTCGATCTCACCAATTTCAACCAGCACGCTGACCAGAATTACATAACCCGTATTAAACAACATGTAGAGTAAAACAGGCATCTGCATGCGCCCCTCGTGTTGGTATTCCCGATAAAAAAGATAAGCTACCGCCCCAAAAAGAAAGGGCAGAAAAATCATCAGCCCGGGCCCCTTGATGGGAAAGCTATGAAATATACTATTAAAAACATTCTCGTAGGTTTCGAGATAAAAGCGGTTCTGTTTATGAGGTGAACCCCCTGGGTCTTGTGGGTGCCAGCGCGTCGAGGGACCAAGAATATCTTTTATAGCACTGCGCACGACTCTGAAATAATCGCGTGAGAAATGCGTAATAAAATAAGTGGCGTCTTTCATGCGCTGCTTTGACGCTTCAAGTATAACCCAGTGGTTGAAGTTAGGGTGGCCATTTGATTTACGCATCTGGTCAAGGGCTGCTACGCCCCTGTTCTTTGTCAGATCAAAATAAGGGGCATATTTTTCAACGGGGTCAAAGACCCACACATTGTACAATGGTGAGATATTGTTTTTCTGAGCAATCACTCTGACTTTTTCAACTGGCATCTGGTGCAATGTCTGCTTAACCAGGCTGTGACCCAGCCATGAAGTAACTGAAAAGGTACCAAAGACAGCCAGGTTCTTAAAATAAAAAAACAGTAACACCACGATAGGCAGCGCAGCGGTTTTCAGGTGTGTCTTCAATTGTGAGCGGTCTCTCAGTACTGAAAAAACAATTATTACAATAAGCCACGAGATGTGAAAGACAGCCCGGGTGAGAGCCAGTACCACACACACTGCATAGAAGGCAAACCAATGGCTGGCCCTGTTAGAGAGGCTGGCCCGGTCATAGAGAACGGCTGAGTGCAAAAGCAGAGCAGCTGATAAGT
>CAZHLC010000630.1:0-3110 GCA_964532545.1 uncultured Leptospiraceae bacterium
AGTGCCCGGCGGCGCGACATGCGCCCCTATTTGCCTTTTATTAAACTCATTTTTAAAAAAGAGGGTACCGAGAAAAGGCTGGGGCACTTTGCAAATCTGGGCGATGCTACCAGAGTATGCACCCTTCTACCTGTGGGAAACTACAGCGCTATAAAAATGCGGGCAGGCAGGCGCCAGGCAACCTACCCGGGCCCCCGCAAATTCAAAATTGAAGAAAATAAAGTAACCGTACATTTTACTCGCTCACTGGCTTTTGACAGCCCGGCCCCCCGGGGTAAGTTCAATTTAAAATCAAAAATTCAGAGTACATTACGCCCGAAGTCGAAGCGGGCCATGCGCCGCTTTCTCAGGCGTGCCAATAGAGAGCGTCTCAAGATCATCTATCTTGAGTAGTCAGCCAAATCTCAGTTTTAATACCCAGCTCTGCCATTGCCGTTCGAACTTTTTTATATCTTTAATCTTTAGAATCTTCAGCAGGGTGTAGTATCCCGAGGGGTCTTTATCTACATTTTGTCTGAATGTATGGTAGTACTTAACCATTAGGTTTTTTGACTGCAGGTAATATAATAGATAGCGAGCCTGGGAATAACCGTCGGGCTGCCCATAAAAATCAGGGGCAGTCATCATCTTATAGAACCCGGGCAGACTTTTGCTTTTGATGGCCTGCTGCAGGCCGGCGAGGCGCCAGTTGGTGAGGCCAAAAATACGGCCGCCCCGCTCAGTTGACTGCTCATACAACGAACCCATACCTTCGTTGAACCAGTCGGGGCATTTTGTAAAATTGGTGGCCATGAAGGGGTGCACGATTTCATGCACCAGGGTTCCGCCGCCGGTGGCGATATTCATTACCAGAACCTTATGCGAGGGTGAATAATATCCGTAAGGGGTATCAGGTCTGCTCTGCCACAACAACCTGTTGTATTTCAGATAGCTGGCGCGGTCTTTGAATAGCCAGATATCTATAATATCATTGGGGTCTTTTTTAAAATAGAGTTTTTTCAGCTGGGCTGTGGCCCAGGCAACGGTGCCGCGGGCCCAGCGGTCTCGCAGTATTTGGGGGTCACCATTGCCGATCACGAAAAAAGGTTTCTGCAGTACAATGTGAAACCCCGGGGGCACCTGCTTTTTGAGTTTGAGATAATGACGCTGGTATTGCGAATCACTGAAAGCGCCCAGCTGGGGGCTCAGCAGTAGCAGGGCCAATATCGAAATAAGGGGGCGCACCCTGTTAGACGCCCCTGTGAACCCATGAGGTCTACAAATTCTGCGCCAGATATATTGAGTATAAAACAACGCAGCCGATATCAAAGAGCATGGCCAAAAACATGCCCTTTGCTACCTGCCAATTGAGGGCAATCATCAGCACCAGGCAGAGCTTTTCAAAGGTAGCTATGGCCAAAACAGGCAGCCGCAAAGCGGGTTCGTAGGCGGCCCAGATAATCAGCAGACCAAAGCCGAACACCACCATACCCCAGTGGCGGGCGAAGAAAAGGCCCACCTCATCTTCAAGCTGCATTTTATTTAGAGTTTTAAGCACAAATCGGGGGGCTAAGAATTGAAAAATCATGCTGGCGGTAATGGCGCCGGTAACCAGCAGCATAATTTTGACAAAAGATTCAGACATAGCCTCAAAAAGCGCGTTTCTGCCTGGCCGTCAAGGTGCTTCTTTTGCCGATTTTCAGGTGAAAAAAAAAGGGCGATTTTGCGCTTCTGCATTATTATGTAATAGGTTCATATAAAACATACGACAAGGGAAGACAATGACAACCACACTTACATTAGGTAACGCACTGTTTGAGAAATTTGAAGAGATGGGTGATAACCATATTCTTGCGAATCTCGACACCCCCATGCGCCCTGACGCATTTGACCTTTCTGATGAGAAGAAAATCGCAATTATAGAAGACCATTTCAGAGAAATAATGCACACCATGGGTCTTGATCTCAATGATGATAGTCTGCAGGGCACCCCATTCAGGGTCGCGAAAATGTACGTGAAAGAAATTTTCGCTGGCCTTAACCCCGAGAACAAACCCGAAGTAAAACTCTTTGATAACAAATACCAATACGGGCAGATGCTGGTTGAGAAAGGTATTAATCTGCAATCAACCTGTGAGCACCATTTTCTACCCATTGAAGGGGTAGCCCACGTGGCCTATATCAGCTCGGGTAAGGTGATTGGCCTTTCTAAACTGAATCGCATCGTACGCTATTTTGCCAAAAGGCCCCAGGTGCAAGAGCGCCTGAATGTACAGATTGCTGAAGAGCTTAAAAAGCTGCTTGATACCGATGATGTAGCTGTGGTGATCGAGGCCAAACATCTGTGTGTCACCTCACGAGGTATAGAAGACACTGGTAGCCGCACCGTAACCAGCCAGTTCTGTGGCAAGTTTGAAGATACCGCTACAAGGCAAGAGTTTCTGGGCTATCTTGACTGATTTGCTAAGATAGATCAGCCAGAAAAATAACCACGCCGGCCACCATTATGGCGAGGCCGGCAAAAATAAAAATAACCCCCAGTGATTTGTGGCGGGCTCGAAGATGCCACGGTGTATGCTTGTCTTCATTTGGCTCTGTCTCAGAAAAACCCACGAAGAGCATGGCGAGACCGAGGTGAAGCACGGTTAGCGCAAAAAAGTTTTTCTCTTTGAAAATCAGCCCAAGGGCCAGAAATAAAAGTACCAGTATGGCTGAAGTGGGTACTACCCAGCGACTCATAATTTGAAAAGGCTTCATTTAATTACTACAGTTCGCCAGTAGCTTCTGCATGCCTGCCTTAGCAGTCGCGGGGTATCAGTTCTGCACGGCTAGAAATAAACTCTCATCTACGTTTGATGCAGGCATTACAGGTTCAACCTTGAATCAACAAACTAATCTCATCATGGTAGGTGACCGCAATAAAAACATAGATTGAGAAAATCAAATAGGTGACCAGATAATAATTGGCGCTGCGGTTCTTGTGCCTGATAATATACATCAGTGGCAGAATAATCACCACGCCCCCAAGAAATTCAAGCAGATGCAGAAACTTTTCTGGTATGCGCTGGCCCCCACGCTGGGCCCGGCTTTTATCGAGTATGAAGCAGCTCATACTCACCAGGCTAACCAGT
>CAZHLC010000631.1:0-3103 GCA_964532545.1 uncultured Leptospiraceae bacterium
AGTTATGACAAAGCCCCATTGTCGTTTTAAAAAACACAGTAAAAAGGCCAAAGCCATCAGGCCCATCTCAAAAAAGAACCGCAACTGGTTCAATGCTACTCACGGCTATCTACCCTCGCATAAAGAGATATTAGCCTTTATGCTGGGTTCAGGTGCAGGAATTAAGCGTACCCGAAAAATCAGCCGCACCGTCTATGCCGTTGACCTGGCCCCCACAATCGCACAACTGCTGGGTCTCAAGTGGCCACGCGAATGGCATACTTTTGATACAGATGAATTCACCCTTGATGGTCGCAGCCTGCGACAGGTGATCAGATAATTAACCGGCCTGCTGCCGGGTTGTTTTAATAATCAATTTCTTTTTACGAAAGTAGGCCATGGCCTGGGGCTTCTGACCTTCAAGGTTTATTTCAATGACCTGGCCTGCTGAAACACCGTCTTTGATATTCAGCTTGAAAATTTCGGTGGTCTTCTGGCTGCCGCGCCCATCGCAACTGTAGCATTGACTGTTTGACCCGCGACAGACCGGGCAGGTGACCCGGGCAAACAATGGAATGTTCAGCTGTAAGGGGCGATTCTCTTCTGATTTTTGCAGTGGCAGTTCAATATCATAGTTCACAGTAGTTTGCAACAGCTTACGACGGTATGATCTTTTAACACGCCGGCCCAGCAGCCCCTGGGCTGCCAGAGTCTGCATTTTCACCGGATAGACCAGCCGGGCAAATGAAATCTCAACCGGCTTTTTTAACAGAGCCAGCTGGCGCTGATAAAACTTCAGATAGAGTATATCGTAGCGTGCCCGGCTTTTCGCCCGTCCCAGCACATTATAGGCATTGGTTACTTTTTTAAACAGTTCTTCATCACCTAGACGGCGATCGGGGTGATGAGCCTTGGCCAATTTAAGAAAGGCTGCCTTTATCTCGTCTGCACTGCTGGTGAGACTTACCCCCAGAGCTTTGTAATGATCTGAAAACAGGCGCATAAATCAGGCTCGCCGCCGACCAAGACTGTCAATACCACCTTTAAAACCAAGCACTGCCAGGGCCCACCAGGGGTTCAGCTCTGGGTCGGGCTTTTTACCCTCGGTAATGCGCGCTAATTGCAGCTCATACCAGCCAATCTCAAGAAAACCTGCGTTGTCGAGCGCCCCACGCCCCGTTTTTACCGGCTTAATGCTGCTGGTTGTGGCGAGATTATTAAGCATACGCCCGGGCAGCCCGGGGTCAATGGCCATAGGCCGTGCCAGACCTGCCAAATCTATTTTCTGTTCTGCCAGAGCCTCGTTCATGGCTGCAGCAGAGCGAAACCCACCGGTTAACATCAGAGGTGTTTTTATCAGTTCTTTAACCCGCTCTGCAAATTCGATAAAGTAGGCCTCACGTTTGCGGGTGCTCTCACGACTTGCTACCCCGGTCATGGCTGCCTTTTCATAAGTTCCGCCAGAGACTTCAACCAGATCAATGCCCAGCTCAGCCAGCATGACAATAACCTGCTCAGATTCTTGCTGGGTAAAACCACCGCGCTGAAAGTCAGCCGAATTAAGTTTTATACTGATGGCAAAATCATCACCGCCAGCTTTACGCATCGACTTGTAGACCTCGCAGACAAAGCGGGCCCGGTTCTCAAGGCTGCCACCCCACTGGTCAGTGCGCTGGTTGCTCAGGGGCGACAAAAACTGGCTTACCAGATACCCATGGGCGCCGTGAATCTGCACGCCGGCAAAGCCTGCTTTTTTCGCCACGGCAGTTGTGGTACCAAAACGTTGTATCAAATCAAAAATTTCAACTTCAGTGAGGGCTCTTGGGGTATTGAACCCCGGGGTACTGATACCAATAGCAGAGGGGGCCACAGGCTCGGGGTCTAAGATACCCGGCGCCTGTCTGCCTGGGTGGTTGATCTGCATGAACAGTCGGCTGCCAGTTCGCTGCGCCTCTTTCGCCAGCTGCTGAAGCACACCCAGATGACGTTCATCTTCGACGATCACATTGTTAGGCTCACCCAGGTGTCGACCATCAACCATGAAGTTGCCGGTGATCACCAGCCCTGCACCACCCAGACCAAAGGCCTGGTAGAGACGAATCAAACGATCGTTGGGGGCACCTGCAGATGCCATGTTCTCACTCATCGCCGACTTGCCTATACGGTTATTGATAACCAACCCGCAGGCCAGTTTAAGTGGTTCTTGAAGATGATTTTTCATAAAAGACTTTTCTCTGCTGCAAAAATGAGCTGTAGAGACAATATAGTACAATAAGCCCCCTGGTCAAAAAATATTCGGGCTCTTTATTTCTGCATTTTCATTGCATTTTTGCTGCCCAGCGACAGAAGGGCCAACTATTTTTTAGAAGGGAAAAGATTCTTATGGTTCAAACTTTAAAGCAAGTTGCAGAAGCTAAATGGTTCACTAATTTTATTACAATCGTGATTCTAATCGCTGGTGTGCTGGTGGGTATTGAGACTTACCCGGCAGTAGCCGAGAGGTTTCACTCTATACTCATGGTACTCGACCAGGTGGTGTTATGGATCTTCGTACTCGAGGTCGTGGTGAAGATGGGGGCCGAGGGCAGCAAACCCTGGCGTTACTTTTTAGACCCCTGGAATGTTTTTGATTTTATCATCGTAGCTGCTGCCTTTATGCCTTTCGGCGGAAGTTCAGTCGCTGTACTTCGTTTAGCCCGACTACTGCGGGTTCTTAAACTTGTAAGAGCTCTACCGAGATTACAGCTGCTGGTGAGCGCTCTGCTGCGAAGTATACCTTCTATGGGTTATGTTTCGATTTTACTGTTTCTTCTTTTTTATGTATATGCCGTTGCAGCGGTACTCTTTTTTGGTGAAAACGACCCTGTTCACTTCAAAGACCTGCAGATCGCCATGTTGTCTCTGTTTCGGGCGGTAACCCTCGAAGACTGGACAGATCTAATGTACATTCAGATGTATGGCTGTAACAATTACGGTTATGATGGCAGTGAAGCCCTCTGCACCAGACCAAGCGCCAGCCCTGTAGGCGGGGCGGTCTTCTTCGTCTCATTTGTACTGATCGGTACTATGATTATTCTTAACCTGTTTATTGGTGTAATCATGAACGGTATGGATGAGGCCCGCG
>CAZHLC010000632.1:0-3102 GCA_964532545.1 uncultured Leptospiraceae bacterium
ACTTTCCACTAGCCGGCAGAAAAAGCTCGCATAATACCTGTGGCACCGTGAACCTTACCGCCAAGATATATCTTGTTAAACAGGGCCTGGCGCTGGCCTGTGCTGGCCTGAGCCAGCATGGTTCTGAAATCGCTGGTGGTTAAATCGGGTGGCTGAACCACAAAGATAGGTTTATTGTGAAGCGCCCCGGCCGAGCTGTGACAATCAGCGCAGATGGCCTGCCACATGGCCCTGCTCTCTTTTTTGAGAAAGGCATTGTAATTTACGTCGGCCTCATTCTGGTTTAAACCAAGGTCGCGTTTGATGGCTGCTTTTTCTGAAATGCCAAGATCTTTGGCACGCCCCTGCATAAACTGGTCATAGAACTTCGGTTGCACCTGCTTATTGATGGCTGGCAATGCAGTTGCAGCAGGTTTACCTGGGCTTTTGCAAAAACCACACAGAAGTATCAGTACAATGATCAAATAGCGGCTCATAACATTGTGATCAATCAGGGCTATAGATTGTCTGTCAATTGTTATTACTCAGAATGAGAATTGCGCTCATCAATATGCTTCTGGCGTTGCTGTGCCAGCTCATGCAGATGCTCTTTAAAAAGTGGGTAATTATTCAATACCTGTTCAAAATCAGATTTATTAAGAATATAGGCGTCAACATAACCCCGGGCCTGCACCGTGGCATTGCGGGGCTGATCTAGAATAAGAGCCATTTCACCCACGATATCGCCATCGTAGAGTGTCACTACCACCTGGCCATCAAGAGGTGAAAGCACCTCAACCTGGCCCGTGCTGACGAAATACATACAATCACCCCGCTCTCCCCGTTTAATAAACTGGGTACCTGGGGTCAGCAGCTTGGGGCGCAGCCGCATTACGATATCGCGAATGAAGTCTTCACTGGCGTTCTGAAAAAACGGCACTTTACTGATCAGGCTGCGGTATATAAAAACGGCTACTTCAGTGCGCAGCTCTTCTGGTAGATCGGCCAGAATGTTGACCTCATCAGTATCCATGTGATGTTCCCACAGATGGCCGTAATAGTCATGAATCTTTCGGCGCAAATCATGGGGAACTGACCTGTACTTCAAAAACGAACTGACTTCTTCAATCTTGGTCATCTGGTGCACCTTCACCAGATCCATATTAGAACGCAGATTGGCCATGTTGCCGATGATATATCCCCAGCTGCCAACGCCGGCGATCATCACCATCATGGTATACAGCTTCTGGCCCATGCTGGCCGGGGTGATATCGCCGTAACCAACGGTAGTCAGGGTGGTAATGCTCCAGTATACTGCGTCAACGTATGTGGCCAGCATACTGTCTTTTATGGCAACCCCACCCAGCATGATCCAGCCGCAGGCGGCCCAATGGGCAAAGATGCTGATGCCCAATAAAAAGAGAAAAAGCCGTATCATCGAGGGCTTCAGCATATGAGACAGGCGCCAGCGATTTAGCAGAATGGCCAAATGGGGAACTTTTAAAATGCGGTTAAGATGCAGAAAATGGGCCAATCTGATGGCCCGGTGGGCGAAGCCACCCTGCCCTAATATCAGGGCAAACGGTAGAGCTGCCAGCAGATCTACCCAGAACCAGCCCTTTAAATAATGTTGGGCAATTTGTTTGCGGTCGACCACCAGGCGATGGTTGGTGTAGTATGGGGTAAAAAAGTTGAGAACGATATCAATTGTGAAGAAGAAGGTAATCAGCACTTCCATGGCGAGAGTATGCCAGGCGCTGTCTTTCATGAGCGAAACCCGCAGCGGTATTTCAATACAAATAAGCAGGGTCAATAGCAGCAAAACTAAATCCCAAACTCTTTTAACCTTACTATTTGGCGAAAACATCAGTCGCACGACGAAGAAAACCCTGTTATATTTATCGGCTACCTGCCGGGGCTACTTTTGCGTGACGAAAAGGCCTAAAAAATTATTGACTGGCGTGTCATTTTTTCTATAATAGCAAATGGTGCGTGCAGGCTTTTTAAGCCGGCTTACAACTGTAGTAACGTTTTCTTTTCTGCTGCTGCAGTGCGTAGGTACGGCAAAACATTCAAATTTAGACGAAGATCGGGGTAACCAGCTGCCAAAAGACAAGGCAGAAAACCCCCGGCCGCCAGTATTTAAAAGCGCCCCCTACACCCAAAAAACCACCAATACAGGCAGTGACGACGGTGAATCAACGGCCACCACCTGTGAAACTGCCCACAATTATGCAGAAAAGCAGAAGAATTTCAGCTGCGAGTTTAATGCCCCTACGGGCCGTGAAGGTGTAAGCCTCTATTTTGAAAATTTTGAAACGGAAGCCAATTACGACTTCGTATATCTTTATGATGAGAATAACACTCTGCAGGCTGTTTACCATGGCTCTCTGGGTAACTTCTGGTCTGAACAGGTACCGGGCAAGAAGGCCATATTAAAGTTTGTTTCTGATGCATCGGTAAACAAATGGGGTTTTAAGATTGGCAAATTCGCCTACGGTGCAACCCCCCAGGCCCCGGCCACACCACCCGAGACTTCGGGCTGGCAAGAAATCGCCGTAAACTACCAATCGACTCATGGCAAAACGCTGTTTGCCGGCAAACACTTTAAAGAAGTCGTCACCATTCACCAACCAGGTGCAGAAGAGGTAAGTTTACATTTCAAAAAAGTAGCTATTGACCTGCTCTGTCTGTTGAGCGAATGCCAGGTTAAAGTTGAAGTCTATCGCGTCTGTGACAACGGGGTACAAGACTCTTCACCCATTAAAAAATATGCGGGCAGCACGCTGCAGAAAAACTTCTGGCAGAATGAGAAAATTGTGCGCTGTAGCGGCGATGCCAATGTCACCGCTAACGTAGTGTTTGAAATCAATACCACCCCTTTTATTGGCGGGGTCTTTAATGAATATGGTTTTAAAATAGACCGGCTTAATGTAAAGGGCCCAGTAGCGCCCCAGCCCTACGCCAGCAAATACCCCATTGTATTAGCCCATGGTATGGGTGGGTTTGATACCGTTTTAGGCATTGACTATTTCTTCAGAGTAAAAAAGCACCTGCAGCGCAATGGTTATCAGGTCTTCGTAACCGAAGTACCAGCCTTTGGCAGCCTGCAGACCCGGGTTG
>CAZHLC010000633.1:0-3097 GCA_964532545.1 uncultured Leptospiraceae bacterium
GATGGCTCTGCAAAAACTGGCTGCTAAGGCTTTATCATTGTAGTTTTCTTTACATCCCTTTTGGAGAAAACTCATGAAGCCACTTAACCTTCTATTACTCTTTACTTTAGTCATAACATCTTGCACCACATTGCAAAACTACCGGGCCGCCCGGGCCTATGAAACAAAACTCGCTGATTCGTCAGCCAAAGACAACACGGTAACCAGTGTTACGGCCAGGCGTGACTCACAAAACAGAGAAGCAAGGTTACTTTCGGCTTTCTTTGGTCTTGACGATGCTCTACCAAAACTTTCAAAGTATGTAATTTGTGAGGGGGCTGACGGTAATGACGGCATGCCGGTAATATTCTCACATGAGATTGATGTGAGCACCATGCAGGCTGGCGACTTCAAGGTGACTACAGCATCTGGCAAAGTAGGAAATATCACCTGCGTCACCCTGGCCCCGGCCGATGATAGGGGTGAACTGCGAACCGCCCTGCTGGCCGGCCACTATGGCAGCATCGATGACCAGCCTGCCAAAGTCGAAATCGTGGGCAATCTGCTCTCTATTGACCAATCAGTAAACTTCAAGGGGGCCAGCATTAAAACGATCAAGCTTGAAAAAGGGCCCACCATGATTCTGGCCCAGGTTATTGCCCCGGGCAAGTGGCAACTGGGCAAGAAGGCTACCCAGATACCCTGGGGCGGTGGCAATGAATGCCCGGTGGGCACCAAACAGGTAATCAATGTAACCTGGGTTGGGGGTGTTACTAAGCCTGGTGGTGATGAGGCCGACGATAAAGAGCGGGTTCAGTACAAAGTAACCGTAAAACTGAATGGCAGTAAAAAAGAAGTTACCCCCTTTGCGCTGGCCGACCTGGGCGACGGTGATAACAATCATAAGCTCTGCTTAGATGTTGCGGGTACACCTGAGTCGGTGTTTTTTCCTGCAGGGTTTCTGACAGACCCCCGCGATGATTTAAACCCAGATACCAGAGTAGATATTCAGAAGTAATTGAGACAGCGCCGTGCTATGGCTTTGGCCCAACCCGTTACCAGAGATGGTAAAGGTGCGAACGTAATTATTTGCTGATTTTCTTTTCTACAAATTCAACATGTTTTTTGATTTTCGGGTCAAACTTTTTGACTTTCAATTTGTCAGGGTGAAGCTTTCTATTTTTGGTGGTGGTGTAAAAAGTGCCTGTGCCAGCAGTCGATTCAAGTTTGATAATTTCTCGCATAAGATAGAAGAAAATATCTGGCTCGCATGTAAATAAGAAAATTCTTAGATATGAAAAATCCCCATATTGGCCTGCCGGGGGTGAAAATGAGCATGCCAGCTGGTCTCTGCCATACTGCAATCGGTGTAGAATAAGCTTTTTTTTAGTTTCGGCCCTGGTTCGTTGCGCAAAATACGACCAATGTCTAAGAAACTGCTAAATGAACAAGAGCGAGACTTTATTGGCTATGGCCAGGGTGGGTTAAAAAACTTCAAGTGGCCTGATGGGGCCCGTATCGCGGTACAATTCGTTGTTAACTATGAAGAGGGTGGCGAAAATTGTATTCTTAATGGTGACACTCACTCAGAGGCCTTTCTGTCTGAAATCGTGGGTGCAGCCCGGCTAGAAGGTGTACGCCATATGAATATGGAATCAATTTATGAATATGGGGCGAGGGCCGGTTTTTGGCGTCTGCACCGCATGTTCAGCGAGAGAGAGGTGATACCAACTGTCTATGCCGTGGCCACTGCCATGAATAAAAATGAAGAAGCCATTAATGCCATGCTCAAAAGCAACTGGGAGGTTGCCAGCCACGGCTATAAGTGGATTGATTACCAATACATGCCTGAGGCTGATGAGCGTGAGCATACCCAGAAAGCCA
This sequence comes from uncultured Leptospiraceae bacterium, assembly GCA_964532545.1. GTDB lineage: Bacteria > Spirochaetota > Leptospiria > Turneriellales > CAZHLC01 > CAZHLC01. Next base: position 1,864 of record CAZHLC010000633.1, read on the forward strand.
TTGAAATTCATCAGCGAATTACCGGCGAGAAGCCCAGGGGCTGGTATACCGGCCGCACCGGGCCCAATTCACGAAAAATCGTATTTGAAGAATTACCTGAACTTTTGTATAATTCTGATTCTTATGCCGATGACCTGCCTTACTGGGTTGAGTTTAATGGTGACAGCAAATTGATCATACCCTATACTCTAGATAGCAACGATATGCGCTTTGCTTCGGCCCAGGGCTTTAATTCTGGTGACCAGTTTTACAGTTATTTAAGCGACGCCTTTGATGTCTTATACGAAGAAGGGGCAGACTCGCCCAAAATGTTGAATATCGGTCTGCACTGTCGCCTGGTGGGCCGGCCTGGCCGGGCCAAATCGCTGGCGAAATTCATTGATTATGTTTTAAAACACGATAATATATGGCTGCCCACGAGAGAGCAGATTGCCAACCACTTCTATGAGAACTACAAACCTTAAGCAAATGAACTTAATCTGTTTTTAAAGCTTCTATTGATGATGTGAGTGCCTGTTTCTGATTCTTTATATCGGGGGCGTTACAGGCCTCAAGCAAATGCTCAAGTGAGCTTTCAAAGTCAGCAAAACTCAGCTGTTTACCATTATGTAAGCGCAGGGTAATCTGGCCCGTTTCAATTTCTTTCTCGCCAACAATAACCATGTAGGGTACCTTTTGCGCTGTGTGTTGACGAATTTTATAGCCGACCTTTTCGTTAGTGTTGTCTAATTCAACCCGTAAGCCAGCCAGTTCGTAAGCCTGTTTCAGTTTTTCGGCATAGCTACCAACGTTTTCTGAAATGGTCAAGATTACCAGCTGCAGAGGCATCAGCCAGTGGGGTAGCTTGCCTGCATAGTGTTCGATCAATATGCCAGTAAACCTTTCAAGCGAGCCGAATAAAGCACGATGCAGCATTACCGGCCTTTGCTTCTGGCCATTCTCATCAACATAATTGAGATCAAATTGTCTGGGCAAATTCATATCAATCTGCAGGGTGCCACACTGCCAGTTTCGCCCAATGGCATCGCGCAGCACAAATTCGATCTTCGGACCGTAAAATGCACCCTCGCCCGGGTTTAATTTATAATCGAGCTGTAGAGCCTGCAGAGAATCTATAAGGGCCGATTCTAAGACTTGCCAGGTTTCATCATCACCCATACGTTTCTCGGGTCGGGTTGATAGTTTAATGCTGATTTCGCTGACCTGCAGCCCCTGTGTAAGCAGAAGAATATCT
>CAZHLC010000634.1:0-3086 GCA_964532545.1 uncultured Leptospiraceae bacterium
TGCGGGGCCAACCGTGTTTGGTGCTCTGCTGGGTTACTTTCTGGGGGGATATTTGTTTCCCCCCACCGATGCCGAAGCTGAGACTGAAAAAAAGGTCTCAATTCACGTGGGAAATTCTGGTAATTACTCTTATTTGGCTGTTTCGCATAGCTGGTGAGCAGGCCATTCTACAAAAACCCTTGACACCCGAAGGTTCTGCGCAAAAAATGACCTCTTACACAATAGATACCAGTCATAGATTGGTAGTTATTATACGATAATCAATAAAGTGGCAAAAACAAAAAAAGCTGTAGAATTCAAAAAAGGAGATTTTGTCGTCTACCCTATGCATGGGGTTGGCACTATTTCTGAAATTACCAGCAAAGTAGTGCTGGGTAAAAGAAAAAAGTATTACATTGTAGAATTGATTAATACAAAAATGCGGGTAATGGTACCCGTTGATAAGGCAGATGAAATTGGTCTAAGACATATTATCAGCAAAAAAGATGTAACGAAAGTTCTTAAACTGCTGAAAGAAGACTATGTCGAGACCGAAGAAGATTGGAAAGTTCGATACCAGAACAACCTGGCCAAAGTTAAGTCAGGTTCAATTTTAGACGTTGGCGAAGTAACAAGAAATTTATATAAGCGTGCCCGCGATAAAGAACTCTCTATTATGGAACGTAAGCTGTATGAATCTGCATACAGCCTGGTAATAAATGAGATCGCTCTGGCGAAAAGCGTCGAAGTTGAAGAAGCATCGAATCTAATTTCAGATATACTTTCTAATTAAACATCTGCCCAGAATTCTGCCCAGTTCTTGCCTGCTTTAACCAAACAATTGAGGAGCAGTAAGATGATTATAGTTTCATTGCTGATAGCCCTGCTGACGGGTTCTCTTATTTATTTTTTCAACCAGAACACCACCGGTATTATCGGTGGCGTTGTCGGCGCCCTGGTCGCCTTTGGCGCTGGCTTTGCCGTACAACAATTCAAAGACAAATTTGATTCAGCGGCCCTGCTATGGGGCTCACTGGGCTTCATCGCCGCACTGGCCGCTTTTGGCCTGGCTTTTCCGGCCCTGAGTCAACTGCCCAGTTATATCAATTATGCATTACTGGGTGTTATGGCCAGTGGCGCAACAGCCATCTTCTATAACTACAACCCAGGCAGGCCTTCAGCCTCTGCCCAGGTGGTGGTAGCTGAGCAGAACCCAGACGAGGTTGCAGACATACCCCGTATTCGCACGCCCAAGGTGCTCGACACCAGTATTGTCATCGACGGGCGAATCATAGACATTGCGACCACTGGTTTTGTTCAGGGCCCCTTCATCGTGCCGAATTTTGTACTGCGCGAATTGCAGCTGATTTCTGATTCACCTGACGGTATTAAAAGAAACCGGGGGCGCCGCGGTCTTGACATGCTCAACAGCCTGCAGAAAAGAGAAGACCTTGAAGTTGAAATTTCTTATAAAGATTATACTGATACCCGCGAGGTAGATGCAAAGCTCATTAAGCTGTCAAAAGAACTGGGTGCTCACCTTATCACCAATGATTTTAACCTCAACAAAGTAGCTGAGCTTCAGGGTATTCAGGTTCTTAATATTAACAACCTTGCTAATGCACTTAAGCCAGTGGTACTACCCGGCGAAGAGATGGATCTTCAGGTTGTTAAAGAGGGAAAAGATGAGAATCAGGGCATCGGTTACCTCGATGACGGTACCATGGTGGTAATTGAAAATGGTGGCCGCCTACTGGGTAAAAAAATCAAAGTTTCAGTCACCAGTATCATTCAAACCAATGCGGGCAAAATGATCTTTACCAAGGTGGCCGATGGCCGAGACAGCGACTCTGACTCAAATGAGCGAGACGGTGGTCGAGACAACAACCGCGACAATCGAGGCGGGCGCTCAAGACGGGGTCGACGCTCTTCTTGAAACCCGTCTTATTGATTCTGCTTGGTGGCAGCGGTACCAGATTCGGTGCCATCAAGCAATTCTTACCAGTTTCAAACGAAATTTTATTAACACCGGCCAGGCGGGGCAGCCCCGAAAAAATGCCTTTATTTGAGGCGACGCTGCGCCAACTGCTGGCCTTTGTTGATTTCGAGGCCGTGGTTATTGCGGCTAATGATATAGAAGATCAAAGCCTGCAAGATGCCAAAACAAGATTGTCTCAGAGCTTTAATCAGATCAATTGGGTCATCACTGCTGGCGGGTCTACCCGGCATCTAAGCTTTAGAGCAGCCCTTGAGGCCGCGAAAAATGAATACAGCGAGCTGGGCTGCGTGTTAATTCACGATGCCAATCGCCCCTATCTATCAGAGAAGTTTCTTCAAGAAATCAACACAACCTGTAAAAAAGTCGATGAGACTTCACCATGTTACATTCCCGTAATAGCTGTGGCCGATTCTATGGTTAAAGCAACTTCAGACAATGTTGTCGCATATGAAAACCGCGAAGAACTTTTCAGAGTACAGACGCCACAGATTCTGTATTACCCCGCCATCGCAGCATATTTTAAAGAATTACAAGCAGATAGTTTTACAGACGAAGGTTCAATGGTTCTAGCGATGAATTTGCCGGTAAAAACGTATGAGGGTGATGCGGGTAACACCAAAATCACCTATAAAGAAGATCTGAAATGAGTATGAGAATTGGTATTGGTTATGATCTGCACCGAACAAAACCCGGTAAGCAGATTATTCTGGGTGGGGTAGAAATACCGGCCCCCTTCGGTCTCGAGGGCCACTCTGATGCTGACTTGTTGCTTCACGCCATAACCGATGCACTACTGGGTGCTATTGGTGATAAAGACATTGGCTATTATTTTCCGCCAGGTGATGAAGAAAACCGTAATCGCCCCAGTGTTGATTTTCTAAAGTTCGCTCATGAACTGGTGCAGAAAGCCGGCTATTCAATTGCGAACATTGATACGGTAATTATCTGCGAGCGGCCTAAAATCAAACCCGTGCGCGAAGAAATCAAAGAAAATATCGCGCTAATGCTATCACTCAAACCGGGCCAAATCGGGGTAAAGGCAAAAACCAGCGAAGAAGTGGGGGCCATAGGTCGCCAAGAGGCCATGGCGGCCCAGGCGGTGGTTCTG
>CAZHLC010000635.1:0-469 GCA_964532545.1 uncultured Leptospiraceae bacterium
CCATTCGGTCGGCCACAATGGCATAGCCGCCCGGGCCCCATAACATCAACGCCAGAATAAGGCAGCGTTTCATTGGCTGCTTTTAAATTCGAGAATATACTGGTAGGGCAGAATGCTGTGAGTTTTGGCCAGCGAAAACCCAGCCTGCTGCATTTCACTGGCTACCTTTTCTTTAGACATCTTGTGTTTGACTGGGGGACCGATGGGGGTTTCTTTTTTATAGAAGTCAACAATAACCAGCCGCCCATCGGGCCTGAGACTTTTTTTCACTTTGGCAAAGTAAGCCACCCGCTCATTTATGTGATGATAGACATTGCAGAGAAAAAAGATATCAAGCTGCAGTTGCGCAATACCTTCACCCTGGTAGCCGACTTTTTTGACCTGGTAATTCTTCAGGCCACTTTTTTTCGCATCTTTCTTCAAAAGGTTAAGCCACTGCTCATCAACATCAAGAGCATAGAGAGTGCCT
>CAZHLC010000635.1:479-3080 GCA_964532545.1 uncultured Leptospiraceae bacterium
CAAGTCGTTGATCTTCTCGTGTACAATACGATCGAAGCGCCGACTGAAGTAGCCTGTGCCGGCCCCAAGGTCGGCTACGACCATGTTTTTTTTAAGCTCGAGAACTGATATAACTTCATCGGGCTTCTGCCAGCTGGCCCGCTCTGAGCTTTCGAAACGCTCGACCAGTTTATCAAACTCAATCGAGTTCATGTGGGCATTGGCATCGTGTTTATGCTCTTTGCATTGCAACAGCATCAAAGATATTAAAAACAAAAAGAAAAATTTCATGGGCCTTTAGAAAGACTGGGCCCGCAGGTTCAAGCAGAATCGCGTATCTGCAATTCTGTATTGTACTTATCAATTAAAGCCGAATAATCGCGTTCATCAGGGTGAAAGTCAGGGGCATAGTACCTGACAATTTCTGCTAAGAAGCGGCTGGTCAGAGTCGAATTACGGTCGGCCAGATCAATGATACCGGCAATGATATCGCCCAGAGTCAGGCTCTTGTCTTGAGCCAGCAGGTATGCCGTGGCCGCAGCACCCCCGCCCCAGAGAAACAGAGTAGCCAGAGCCATACCCACACCGCGGGTTAACTCGCTGCCACCGGCGGCCCGGTAAACATCAAAGGCTACGTGTTTGTGTTCGACTTCTTCGACTGAATGATACATCATCAGGTTGGCCGTGGTTTCATCACAGTTTTCGAAGTATTCAGGGTTATCAAGAATCCACTCAGACCAGACGGCGGTGAAATGCTCCATGGCGGCGGTAATCGATAGACCAACGTGTTGATCAATGTTATTGAGGTGCTTTTCTGTAAGCTCGAGAAAGACCTCAAGACCCTGATCAATTAAACTGGTATCATAACCATGCTGGCGCACATTATCATTCATCTGGCTATGAGTCTGGCCATGATGTATTTCTTGTTTGGTAAAACCCTTAATGTCTTCGAGCAGCCCGGGGTCTTTGACCATATGGGCAAACTGCTTAACGCTACGAATAAAGAAGCGCTCACCTTCAGGAAACAGCATGCTCAAAGCATTATAGAAATGTGAGCTGACAGGGTTTTGATGCAGAGTGCGAGAGGGGTTTACCCCCGCAAAAGACCGGGTAAAATTGCGAGCTTCAATAGACATGGTCGAGCAACAAATAAATGACAGAACTGTCAATATATTTTCGAGTAAAAACAAGACAAATATGCAGATAAAAATCACGGGCCTCATTTGGCCTGGGTGTTCACTTAGACCTGCATTAATCAGAGTTTCTTAAGAATAATCAGAGTCAGATCATCTTCGGCCTGCTGCCCGGTTCTTCTGGCTTTAAACAACTGAACCAGCTGGCTCATCTGCTCTTCTGCAGAATTGGTATGATCGGTACGACCCCAGAGCTCTTTGACATTTTTCATATCAATGTTTTCTTGAATGCCCCCAAGGGCTTCAGAAAGACCGTCGGTGAAAACCAGCAGAGCTTCACCTGTCTTTAGCTCGAGATCAATCACGGGAAGGTCATTTGAAGTTACGCCCCGGGAGTAATTGCGAACAAAGTATAATAACGACAAACAGGGAAAAAAAGATCAGATAAAGCTGGTAGCGTGCCTTGTACTGGGCGACAAATTCCGCACTATCATATTTAGCGAGAAAGAACTTGCGCCACCCTTTCAACCCCTCAACTTCAAAGGCTCTGTACATTCAGTCATGTTTGAAATCGAAAAAAGAAATTCAATAATAATTGTCACAAGGTCGGAGCATGGCAAAATGCAGAATGACTGTTGAACCAATTCAACACAATGGCCTTACGTTTTTAAAACTCAACCGAAAGCTAACCCAGCTTGAAGAAAATTATCTGGCCCGTCAGGCCGAGGCCCTGCTACCGCAGCAGGGCCAGCTGGAACTTGATCTTGAAGCAGTCAATATGATTGACAGCTCTGCCATGGGTCTACTGGTCAGACTGCACCAGCAATTGCAGCAGCAAGGCAGGCCTTGACCCTGCTCAAGGTTCCGCAGAAAATCAGAGCGATGTTTCAGCTCACCAGCATCGCAAGGCTTTTCAGACTGATTGAGAACCTTGATGATCTCAACCTTTAACTTCTTTGTTCAGAATATTCTTAAAACGGGTAGCCGAGATATAATGGTCGGCCAGCAGCTTGCCATCATAGACCAGACTGAACACGCCATAAACCGATGGCCCGCCCTGCACCTGTTTGGCCGTTTTCAGCTCTACAATGTTCGGTTTGAGTTTAAAGGTTTTAGCCACGGCCGTTAACTCCTCAATTGAGCGGGCCACCCAGGGGCACTGTTTTGAATAGATAAAATTCAAACCCTTATATTTCTGCAGACTTTTTTCGGTATTTTTAAACTGCGGAAGTTTACCCTTTTTGATCGACTTAACCATCAAAGAAAAAGATGGCCCTTTTTCATCGACCAGCTTAAAACCATTTTTCTCAAACAGAGAACGGCCGGCCATAAATGAACCCTCGCTGGTAATGGCCGCAACCCCCAGCTTTTTCGCCTTCTTTGCTTCAGCGACACACTCATCGAGCAATTGCGAAGCATAACCTTTCTTCTTCTCTTTGTTCGGGGTTACCCAGATGCAGTGAACAAACAGGTAGTCTTTGGCATCAAC
>CAZHLC010000636.1:0-3073 GCA_964532545.1 uncultured Leptospiraceae bacterium
CTGACACTGAAGAGGTTTCGCCAGAAACCTCGCAGGTTTCACCTTTAGGTGAAACTGAAGAAGTAGATGAAGCACCAGCTGAAGACCTACTGGCCGGCGATGAAGCTGAACCCATTGCCCTATCTAATGACGAACTCGATGGAGTGCTCGCTGACACCGATGTTGATGAAGAAGCACCCGCTGAAGACCTGCTGGCTGGCGATGAAGCCGAGCCGATCGCACTTTCTGATGATGAACTTGATGGAGTGCTCGCTGATACCGAAGAGGTTTCTCCAGAAACCTCGCAGGTTTCTTCTGAAACTGAAACCGATGAAATGGCTCTTGCCGAGGCGCCCCCTGCCCCACTGGCAATTGATGACGAACAAGAAGATGAAATTCCTGCGCTTTATGCCGAAGATTCAGAAGACTTCTCTATAGATGATTCGGTGGCCACCCCTGCTAAAGAAGAACAGCCTGGTGATGACCTGCTGGCCAGCGATGACGCCGATGAAGAACCCATTGCCCTGTCTGATGAAGAGCTTGATGGTGTGCTGGCCGACACGCAAGAAACCCCCGTGCCTGATCAGCTGAGCTCAGACAGTCTGCTTGAAAGCCCAGAAGATGAGCTTGGCTCAAGCGAAGCGCTTGATATCGGCTCTGAAGATGATATACAGGCAACCCTCGAGGTTGATGATGATTTTCTGGCCAATGACAACGAAGGGCCCATCGTATTATCTGATGATGACAGCATAACTGATGAGGCCGCCCCAGAGGCTCTGGCGGCCATTGAAAGCCCGAACTCGCTTGACGATGCAACAGTTCTCACTGAAGACCTTGAGCAAGAAGAACTCGAAGTCACCTCGACGCCTTCGCCCACAGACGAAGACGAGAGCCCGGTACCTGCGCCCACGATTCTCGAAGAAGATGAGATCGACTCAGAAACATTAATCAGTGATCAAGAAGGCCGGGTAGACCTTGGGGCTGAGCAGCTGGCTGCAGTCAAAATGCCAGAGCGCACTGAGCTCAGAGATATTCTTTCTTACCTTGACACCCTACTGGGTGAACTACCAGAAGAGGTTATCAAAAAGTTTGCCAAATCTGAGTATTTCAGTTTATACCAACGTGTTCTTGATAAAGTAGGTCTCTAATAACCGATGGGTCTGCGCGAAAAAGCATTAGAATTTTACCAGAATAAAAACCAGTCGCTGGCCCTGTCGCCAGATGAAAACCTCAAGCCCGCAGAAAGCCCAGTTGATCTGAGTGATGACTGGGAAAAAGAGGCTATAACAGAAATACGCAATAAGGGCTTTGCCGATAAAGCCGAAATTCTAGCCAGCGTACCACAGAAAACCGATGATCAGTTTCTATTAAGAACAGATAACGAAGGTAAAACCATTGCGACCTCAAGTGCCATGGCAAACCGGGTCGAAGCCCTGTTAAACCTGATTGATCTCTGCAAAGAAATGGCCTTTGCTGACGATGAAGAAGAGTTGTGGAGCACCGTGACCTTTGGCCTCTTGGGCCAGATTGGTGCCCGTGAAGCTGCTATTTTTCTCAAAGAAGATGACCGTTTCGTTCTCAAGGCAGACCGGGGGTTTACAGTCGATAATGATTTCGCCCTGCCCCGCCGCAGCGGTGTAGAGCGGGAAATTCGCAAGAATATGTCGCTGCATTATGCAAAAGACATTGTAGAAAAGCTGGCAGGTGAAGAACAGACTTTTATCAAATCACTGAATGCCGACCTGCTTATTCCTATTACCCGCCATGAAGATCTGTTTGGGGTTATTATTCTGGGCAAACCCGTGGGTGCTTCTGACTATCACATTGATGATCTGCTCTACCTTAAACTGTTTGGTGAAGTGTTGGGTGCTTTCTACGAATCAGTACAAAGAATACTTGAAGTAAGTGAATTAAAACGCAGCTGGTCTGAAAAAGAACAACGCCACCAGGGTTATCTTGCAATTCTGCAACAGCTGCAGCAGAAAAATGCCCGCAGCGAAGAAATTCTTGAGCTTATTCGTAATGAGCTGAAAGAACAGTATGGCATAAGGCTGTACTTCTTTCTTGAAAAAGATGAATTGAATTTTTTACCCTTTTCACAGATGGGCTTCAGCCAGCAGTCAATTGATCAGTTTCAAATACCGGCCAGCGAGCCCTGGCTGTGGGAAAGTCGTCATCATCAGAATTGGTATAAATATGTTGATTTTAAAAATGACAGCAAACTCACCAGCCATTTCGCCCCAGAAGACCTTGCGATCGTAGAGGCGATGCATATTCTACCCCTGTTTTTCAATAAAGAACTGCATGGTGCCTTTCTACTTTTTGAAGTTTCACAGAATCTCACCAGCGAGGCCCTGTCATATCTACAGGCTATACTGCAGAATTAGTTTTATCTGAGAATGATGGAAAAAGTGAATGAGCAGCTCTCGGGGCAGGTTCATGGCGCAGCCCGTGACCCCCTGCTGGCCCTGCGTAAGATTGTGAATGAAAGAGAAGGCGAGCTTTCAGAGAATAAGGTTCCTTATGCTCTTTTCTCAATTCAAATCACTAATCAGGCCAGCCTTGAGAACCTGTTTGGGCCCCAGAAGATGGCCGAAACCAAGGCTGAAATCAAATCAATTCTATCAAATGAAGTGGCCGATGATCAGTTTCTTGCCGAGATTTTTCCCGGGCAGTTTCTGATGATTATTGCAGGGGCTGGTGAAGGCGACCTGTGGAGTATCAGCAAGCTGCTGCAGAAGAAAGTCACCCGGGCCTACCCCGAAGAAGATAAAAGGCCGCTTTTTCGCACCCGAATGCTGGTGCGACCAGACAAAGAACTACCAGAATTAGCCAGCTTTTTATTTGATTAATCAGCCTGGTTTTCTGTTCAAATGTGTCATAAAAACCGTCGATAATTTAGCAATGAAACAGTGGCAATATATAGCTCTGCTACTAATACTATCAACATCGCTTTCTGCTTTTTCATATAAAACCAAACGTGATTTGCGGGGCAGCAGCACCGAGAGCTTTACCAGCCAGGGGGCCCGCCTGGTCATCCAATCAGTAAAAACTCGCTATACTAATACTGAAGATATATTTCTGAATCTTGTAT
>CAZHLC010000637.1:0-3072 GCA_964532545.1 uncultured Leptospiraceae bacterium
AGATGGTAGCGCACGCGTGCGCTCTCTTGAAGTGGCCTCTAGCGGCACTCTTTCTGGCGGCGGCGATATTGCCATTCGCGGTGGCAATGGCAGTAACGAGGCCCTGAAAATCAACTCTGGCTATACAAACAGCGGTTATTCAGGCAACATATTTCTTGACCCCACTTATGGCACTGGGCCTTACATTGTCGATGTTTCAGGCACCTCTAGTACCAACAGGTTGGGCTTTCTAAATCTTGGTGGTGCAAGTGCAGGCGTAGCAAATGTATGTGACAAAAATGCGACCTATAACCAAGTCGGTAAACTTTGGCTAAGCGGCACTCTCAGCTTCACTGGTGATGCCCCCGCAAGCTGCGCTCTAACCTACATTACCCAGAACAATGATATTGAGGCAGATCTTCTGTTTGCTCAAACTGTGGCTGCAAACCCAGCGCAATCGATCGTATATTTTGGCAGCAGCACTGTGACAACCGCGAATAACTGGTCACTAAGCGGTGGTACCCGCTATTGGCAAGACGCAACCATAAACTCTACGGGCCGCGTTCATCTGGCAAATGCCAATGCGGTTGAATATCTGAGTAATGCAGTTTTTAATGCCTCTGGCGATGTTAATCTGAATACCAATGCCGGCGGGTATAACCCTGATAATGAAACGTTTAACTTGATAGGCACCGGGCCTCAGCTTTTCACCTCGCGTACAACACAAACAGCGACCCTGGTAAATGTCACGAATACCGCAGGCACTGTAACATTCAGAGATAACACAGGCAGTAACACCATTCAAATCGGCACATTAAATGCTCTCGCTGGTGGCATCAACCTCAGGTTTGAAGCCGGCGATACCCTTATCGTAGACCAGTTTAATGTGAGTACCACCAGCGGTACCATTACACTCGATACCGACACCGGTGCCGGCACTTGGCAACTCAACGCGACCAACCATAACGTTCGCAACGTAACCTGTAATCGTTCAAATGCCGGTGGCAACCCCCAAATAAGGGCTCTGGGCACATCGACTTTACCGGGCGCCACCTGTACAAACTGGATTCTTCCTAACACTCGCTATTTTCGCGGCACCATCAACAACGGCTGGCTTACCGCCGGCAACTGGGATGATAACTCTTGTACCGGTGGTGGCGTAGCCGGCACACCCGTGGCTGGCGATAACATTGAGATTTGCCCGGGCGCGACAGTAAACCAGGGCTGGTCACAGGTAACCAACTATGGTGATATGACAGTAAGTGGCACCTTTGACATGGCTTCAAATAATATAGGTGGTATTAACGTTAACTCATTTACCATCACCAGTTCTGGTACCATCACACAAGATGCCGTGGCTGACCAGGTCGCTATACATGGTGCAAATTCAGCAGGTAAAGCTCTTGATTTTCAAAGTGGCGCCACCCTTACTGCAACCCAGGGTGGCTATATTCTAGACCCCAGTGTGGGCACAGGCCCCTATGATGTTGACTTTACGGGCCTGTCGACCTCAAACAGACTCTATCAAATTCGCGTGGGTGGCCAAGACGACGCCGGCTCGGGGCTTACCCAGCAATGTAATCAGAATGCCACCTACAACCAGGTAGGCAAATTATGGCTAAACGGCAGCTTCTTTACCAATGGTAAAACCCCCAGTACCTGCTCTCCAGTATACGATACCCAGGGCAATGATATTGAGGGCTTTCGCAACATGGGCGCAGCCTCGGCTGATAACGCCACGGCCACCGCATACTTTCGCAGCTCTAACTTAGTACAGCGTTCTGCCGGCCCGACTTCAACCAGCCTACGCAGTGGCACCCGTTTTTGGGGAACCAGCAACGTCGTACTGTATGAAGAGTTTCAATTTGCGGTAACCCCCACCTCTACTGACAATCTAGAGACGGCTACCATTGACACTAAGGGTAATGTTTTAATTACCAATGGCGGGGGAAATTACAACGGTGGCTCAGAAACATGGAATTTTTCAAACGCTGCTACCCGCAATCTTGACGTAATGGCAAACCAGCAGGTGGGCACTGTAAATGTCAATGGCGCACGCCTCATTGTTCAGAATACGGCCAGCGTTGGTGGTAATATCAACATTACCAATTTCAACTCGGTAAACACCGCTGGCGATATTCGTATTGAAGAATCAGATAATCTCATTGTAGACAATTTTAATCTCAATGGCACAGGTGGCTCGGTCTATTTAGATACCGACACCAGTAGCGGCAGCTTTGGCCTGCAGGCCAATACCCATACTGTAAGCAATGTCGATTGCTACCGCTCTAATGCCACCGCAACGGTTGGCGGTATCACGGCGACGGCCTCAAGCCTCAATACCTGCATAAACTGGAATTCTCCGCAAACCTTTTATTTTCGTGATATTGCTACCGATAATGACTGGCAAAACGGTACCAACTGGTCTGCTACCAGCTGCGGTGCAGGTTCAGGGGCCGGGTTACCCCCAGCTGGGGCCGACATTGAGATATGTAACGGCCGCCTTGCCGTAAACATTCCCACCGGTGTGCAATGGGGAAACCTGACCCTCAGAGGCCCCAGCGCCGGTGGTATTCGACCACCAGCTGGTAGCATTTTCTTTAATTCAATTGTGATCGAGACCGGGGCATCAATTACCGATGTTGGCCTGAACGCACAGATGGTCATAACAGGCGCCAATGCTTCTCAGCAGGCTCTAAGCATTGATGGCACAGTAGTTTTGGCAAACACGTCAACCGCCTTCTTGCTCGCCCCTAATACTATCGTGGGTACCGGTATATACACGGTAAATGTTAGCGGTACAACCGCAGCCAACCGCCTGCAGAATCTGCATTTCGGCGACCCTGGTTCAACCTGTAATAAATCTGTCACCTACCAGCAGACTGGCAAAATGTGGATCAATCAGGGCATCGAGACTTTTCCAGCCAGCCCCGGATGTAGTATAACCTATCGCACGCAGAACAATGACATCGAGGGCTTCGACCACATATTTACCTTTGAAACCACAAATCGCCCTACCCTCTACCTCGGTAGCAGCACTTTGACCCAAAAGACTACGCCTGGCACCGCAACCCGTTTCAGCTTTGGCGATAT
>CAZHLC010000638.1:0-214 GCA_964532545.1 uncultured Leptospiraceae bacterium
ATCATCTGTTTTCTTTGCGACATCTTTAATAAAACCGTCTTTGCCAAGGTCTGCTGCAACCACCCTGGTTTTTATGTTATGCTCTTTTTCTAACTCAGCAGCAAGGGCGCTGAGGCGTTCTTCTCTGCGGGCGACTAAAACGAGGTTAAGGCCTCGGCCAGCTATCTGCCGACAGAATTCTACACCCAGGCCGGCCGAGGCCCCGGTAACGAGT
>CAZHLC010000638.1:253-3063 GCA_964532545.1 uncultured Leptospiraceae bacterium
GCTGCCTTTTGTTGATGGGCAGTCAATCATATTCAATTAAAACAACTTTACCCGGCGGCCACCATGCCGCGCTCTACCTGCAGTGCTCATTGAAAAGGCCCGCCTTAAAAGAATTCTCAATCTAGCGCTGCCCATTATTGGCGGTATGGTTTCTCAGAATGTTCTGAACCTGGTAGATACCGCCATGGTGGGCCAGCTGGGCGATGCAGCCCTTGCTGCTGTGGGTATTGGCAGCTTTGCCACCTTTATGAGCCAGGCTGTTATTCTGGGCATCTCAAGTCCCGTGCAGGCCACCAGTTCAAGGCGCAAGGGTGAGGGCAAACATAATGAAACAGCTTACCCACTGAACACTGGGCTGGTGCTGGTTGCGTTGAGTGGCCCGGTACTCAGTGCCCTTCTATACTTTTTCTCAGAAGATATTTTTCGCCTGTTAAATCAAGATCAAGATGTACTCAGGCAGGGTATACCTTATTACCAAATTCGCCTGTCTGCTATCATGTTCATCGGCATGAACTTCGCTTTTCGCGGTTTCTGGAATGCTATCGATCTCTCGAGGCTTTATTTATCGACCCTGGTGATCATGCATGTTTCTAACATTGTCTTCAACTATGCCTTCATCTTTGGCAAACTGGGTGCACCTGAATTGGGCACCAGCGGGGCCGCCCTGGGTACAACCCTCGCTACCGTGCTGGGTACCCTTGTTTACTTTATTCTGGGTTTTAAATATGCACGCAAGGCCGGTTTTCTCAAAAGCTGGCCGGGCCTGCAGCAGATGACTGATTTGATCAAACTGTCGGTACCATCTGGTATTCAACAATTGTTCTTTGCGGCTGGCTTTACGGCCATGTTTGCCATCATCAGCAAGGTAGGCACGGCCGAAGTCGCTGCGGCTAATGTGCTGATTAATGTGATGTTGGTGGCCATCTTGCCAGCCCTTGGGTTGGGGCTGGCAGCAGCTACATTGGTTGGTCAGGCCCTTGGTAAAAAAGAACCAGCCGATGCAAAACGCTGGGGCTGGCAGGTAGTCTTCACTGGCATCGCCATACTGACCATTCTGGGTTTACCCATGTGGGCCTTACCAGATCACATACTGGCTATCTTTATACAGAAACAATCGACCATTGATTTGGCACGCCTACCCATGATTCTGGTGGGCGCCTTTATACCCCTTGAGGCCATTGGGCTGGTTTTAATGAACGCCCTGCTGGGGGCCGGCGATGCCCGTAAGGTGATGTATGTTTCAGTGGGTACCCAGTGGTTAATATTTCTGCCCGCAGCATACTTTGTCGGGGTTGAACTTGCCCTTGGTTTATTAGGAATCTGGATTCTGCAATCGCTCTACCGCCTATTGCAAACCGGTATTTTCGTATTGATCTGGCAGAGGGGCTCATGGCAAAATATCAGGGTCTAGCAGCTTTGCTGAGCAGTTTTGCTTTGCTCGGCGCCTGCCCGAAGCAGCCCTTCAAGCAGCAATTTAAGGCCGAGACCATTGCCCTCGTCAGGGTCAAAGGTCATCTCAGCAAAAAAACCAACTATTTCTATGGCCTACAGCTGCAGATTATCAAATTCTATAAGGGCAGCATAGCTCGAAGTCAAGTTAGAGCGTTTTTACCGGGGGCTGAGCCCTCATTGCCCATCAAACGATATAAATATGACACAACCCTGGTGGTTTCGATGCACAAGGGTGCAAATGGCCGTTTCATTCTGGCCAAGTGCTTTGACCAGTCTGCTCTGCTTGAGCAAAAAGGGTATGTTTATGGCTGTCTTAAGCCTGGCTGTGAAAAACTGCCCTATGAGCAGAAAATGCCCTTCAGGGGCTTTGAGCGCTGGTTGGCTAAACAACTGAAGAAATAGCCCCTGTGCACTGCACTAAAAAGCGCTTTACGCAATGCACAACAAAAATAGTCTGACTGATAGAGATTTGGGAACCAATTTTATGTGTCAGGAGTAAACTCCTATGAAAGTAAATGGAAAATTACAAGAGATCAAAGATGAGGCCTACAGAAAAGGCCAGAGTGGAGCTGAAAGAAGGCTGAAAAAAGAGCTCAAAGAGCTAGAAAAGAAAAATGCAGCCAATATTAAACAATTGGCACAGGCTCATCGGCAAGAATTAAGCATGATGGAGCGTAAGCTCAGCAATAAAATGCGTCGTTTAGAAAAGAAAGAGGCGGGTTTAGACAAGGCCATTAGAGAATGGCATGAAAAAATCGAAGAAGCCGAAAACTTCATCGCAGATGCTAAAAGCGCTCTTTCTGAAAAACAGGCCGAGAAACGCGAGATTTTTCAGAAATTAGCCCGCCATATCGCCAAAGAAAACTATGAAATTGACGAGCTGGTAAGCGCTGTGTACAATTCGAAAATCAAACATATCGAAAAAAACCCCTATCTGCTGCGTAAAAGCAGCTGATTTTACCTGATTTAGACCCATCAGGCTGTGTTTAACAGCCCTGAGGGTCTATTATCATAATCTTTTATCTTTAATTTATAAGCCCGGCAGAAAAAAACTGTCACTTTTATATAGTAATGGTAATTATACCATGATGGGGCGTGTCAAAAATTTACTGTTCGTATTGGTCATTGTAGGTCTGGTAAATGCCTGCCAGAATGACTTTTCGGTGACTGAAAATCGCCTTGGTTCGGGCGACAATAATTCGGGCGAACAAACTACCGAATTTGTGGGCAGCACTGGCTCATATGAAATCGAAGGCTGCGATCTAAGCGGTGTCACTGATATCGCCCTTGAACCAGATTCTGATCGCGACGGTATTATTGATATCTGTGATAATTTCAACGTCGAGCGCCCCGACCAT
>CAZHLC010000639.1:0-3055 GCA_964532545.1 uncultured Leptospiraceae bacterium
AAGGGTGCAGGGGCCAATTGTATCGTTTGCAGGAAGCCTGACACTTGCTCTGCTGGCTACTGTTTGCACTTGTTTTCTGGTGCTGCGCCTGGGTGGCTCGCACAATCGCAGCCTGCTATTCAGCCTGCTCTACTTTTTCTTTCCGACGCATCTGGTTTTTGGTCTGACCTTTATGACTGAAACCGTCTTTGCTTCGCTGGCGATGTTCACCTGTTACTTTGCTGTGCTGGGTGTGCAGCAGGGGTTTACCAGGCGGCGATGCCTGCTAATTTCTCTACCAGCCACCTTAGCCATGATGACCAGAACCGACGGAATCTTTCTGGGCATGGCTGCTGCCCTGCTGGTATGGCTGACTCACCGCCAGAACCTACGTGAGGCGCTGCAGAAGGCTGGGCTGACCCTGGTGCTGCCTTTGGTTGTTGGCGCCGCATTTACAGCTTATGTATTGTTCAACCTTCCCATGGGTTATCGGGCCATGCTGATCAGCACTGGCCTTATAGAGGGTACCGCTGAAGAGCTCAGTGTTTTAGCAGAAATCTGGCAGAAGCTGACAGCATATTCGCCCCCTAACAAAGTATTATTTGCCAACTATGTGCAACTGGTCGTGCTTGGCTGGGTGACCCTTTATCTGGCCCTACCCTTTGCGGGGGCCCGTAACATATTTAAGAATTTTCTGCGGCGCTTTAAACCCAGAGACTTCTATACCATTGTTTTTTTTCTGCTGTTGCTTTCGGCACTGACCCTGGCTACAGGTAATGGCATAGAACACCTGCGTACACCATTTGATCGTCGTACCAATATACTGGCCTTCAGCTACCAGAATGCATGGGTATATGCGTTTACAATCATATTCGGGGTTGTTCTGTTGAGCTTTTCGCTCAGATTTATCTGGTTAAGACTGCGTTCAAAACATTATCAAGACAGGTTGCTGCTTATATTTGCCATTACAATTATTGCTTTGCAGGCATTTTTGCAATTGGGTATGCCCGCACCTATTGATTCACAGTACTTACCGATGTTGTTGCCTTTATATTTACTCTGCTTTGTGATCATGGGCCGCAGTCTATATATTACTAAACTGAGCTTTGTGGTTGCTGCAGTTCTGGTTGTTCTGGGCACAGCCTATGCACGCTTTGAAATAAACACCAATAAGGCTCTGTGGCAAATGGCTAAAGAACAACAAAAAACGGGCCTGCCTGTATTTGTGGGGCAGCTGGGCTGGCTGGGTTGGCATCATTATCAAAAACTTGAGCCTGAATTTCAAATGAACGTAGCCAATCTAACAAAATGGAACCAGCGATTGCAGAACAAAAAGCAGATTATTATGGTTATCGATAGAAACAAGCAGGCCTTCTATGATCAACGCACCTTCGACTCGGGTACCGAAATCATCACATATCAAAATCGCCAGACGCTTGCCGTCAAAAAAATCAAGGGGTTCTTCGGGCTAGAGCGCACCATAGTGGCCTACTTAAAATTCTAATACCATGAAAAAAACCATCATTCTCTTACTTCTGCTGATGGCAGCCCCACTCTGGGCCGAAAGCCGCTCGCTGAATCTGGGGCTCAGCTATAATTATCTGCTTGAACAGCCCTTTGCAGAAACGGGCCAGCATGCCCCGGGCTTTGCCTTCAGCTATAACTTCATTGTTAAAGAAAACTTTCACCTGGGCATCAGCACCGCCCTGCGTCGTTTTGGCGGCCAGAACAGGCTGTGGCAGCTGGGCTATGGCCTGCTATTAAAACACTACCTTTGGTATTCTGCCGAGCATAGTTGGCACCCCTACCTTTCTTACGGCCTGCTGCTCAGTGTAAGCAGCCAGAGAAATGCGTCGGGCACGGGCACGGCCCACGATACACGCCTCACTGCCGGGTTAGACTTTGAGCTTTTTTCACAATTGTGGTTTTTTGAGGCCTCATATAATTTCAGTCGGCTGCGCTTCTTTGATACCGATTCGATTAATCTTGATTATTTTGAGGCCATGCTTGGCCTGCAGTTTCGCTGGTAAAGGCGAGATCACAAACCTTTAAAATCTGCATATGAAGCGGGCAAAACCGTTGCAACCGTAATCACAGACAAAATATTGAACCATGAAACTTGCTATTTTACTATTTTTTCTTTTCTCTCTTTCGCTTTATGCAAAACCATATAAGCCGGGTACGAAAATCAGAGTGACCTCTGCCGTGGCCATGCGCTCTGCGGCAGATATCAAATCGGCAAAGGTTAAATGTGAGTTGAATGCCTTTGAAGCTTATAAAAACGGTATGCTTCTCAAACACTGGTCTTGCTCTGATCACGACCGGTGCCAGAAGAAAACCTCATACGCGCCCAAAGGGGCTGTTTTAGAGGTTGTAACCGCCAGCAAAAAACAAAAAGTAAAACGATGGAAGAATCACTGGTACCAGGTGAAACCCATCGAACGGCTGCGCTTCAACACCAAAAAAGTGAAACACGTTTTAATCAAATGTAAACAGCCTGTCTGGGTTTTTGGTCAATTTGTTAAAAAGGCAAAGAAAAAAAATTTTAGAATAGATCCCGCCGCTGGTGCACCTTTTCCCGCACGTTTTAAAGCTATGAAGCTCTATTCAACTCCTGAGATTCCGGTGATTTTTGAAAAAGCGCCGAACAGTAACAAACTTCATTGCGAACCCCAGGGCAGCAGCAGAGACAGCTATAGCTGCGAGTTTACGAAAAAGCCCAAAATTACCAACCAGGGCCTGAGCTTTCAAATAAAGGTCGAATACTGTGATGTAAACGGTAATAACTGCGAATTCGATCTTTCAGAAGGGGCCGGCATTTATAACTGTGCAGCGACCCCGGCTGAGATTTTTAAAAAAGAAGTGAAAATACCCTGTAGGCTGAAAAAATAACCCAGCCTGTTGCCAGCTCTGATTTTTGGTTTCAGATAAATTTCTCTTGCCCGAATTAACGTTTTTATCAGTCTGCTGGCATGCAGAAATTATTAATATTCCTGGTACTCTGTTCAGCTGCCCTGGCCTGGCTACAAAGTTTATGAAAAATGGTAGGCTGCTAACACCAGGCCGCGGTGTTACA
>CAZHLC010000640.1:0-3051 GCA_964532545.1 uncultured Leptospiraceae bacterium
CACCCAAATCTGCGTAAACCTTCTTCTGAGCAGCCTCAGTGAACAAAAACAAACAATGGCCCCCCAACTGCAGCTGGTGTTTGATAAATTCTTCAAACCTCTGGGCGCTGAACCTCGCTGAAATGCGGGGCATTAAAAAAACCCGGTAACAATTAGCAGTACTTTCGCTCTTCTGCCCTAATAGATTCGCCAGAAATCCACTGCCGCCTGCCGCAAAATCGCCTTCTCTGATGTTTAATGACGGAAAATCAGCGGCCACAGTGCCCGGGGTTACCATGGTGGTACGCAATAGTTCTCGCAGCTTGAAAACAGCCCCCTTGGCATCGGCACCATTAATCAATCCACTGGGGCCAGAAGCCGGGGCTAGAAAACCCTCAGCAGTTTGCCCCCATTTCAGCACAAACATGGGCCGATTCTGGGTGGCCCATAGTATAAAGGGGCTCAGAGTAAACTGAATTTCATTACTGAATTCAGCAGCTTCTAGCAGGGTTACATTAACCCCGGCTTCTTCAAGCAGCCTTATTGATTTACCGTTAACTTTCTCTGAGGGGTCAATTGCCGCAACAATTACCCTGCCAATTTTCTCTGAGAGAATGCGCTCGGTACAGGGCGGAGTTCTGCCGTAATGGCAGCAGGGCTCAAGGGTGACATACATAGTGCATGTATGCAGCTCGGCCCCTCTGGCCAGAGCCTGCTTAATGGCTACAATTTCAGCGTGATCACCCCCCGGCTCTTGGGTATGGCCCTCACCTACAATCTGGCCGTTACCATCGACCAGTACGGCACCCACCGCCGGGTTTGGTTGCGACAGCCCTACAGCCTGGCCTGCCAGCTTGAAGGCCCGCTGCATGAAGGTCAGATTCATATACTGGCCCTTAAAGACATATTTGCATAGAGCTCACGTTCTGGCACCTGACGATAGCCACTGTCAACTTCAAAGGTTAATAATCTATAAAGAACAATGGCGCTGAGACCGCCAGCTGCGTAAGAACGCTGACCTAAATATACGTATTCAATGCTGGGGCCCAGCAGCAGATTGTTACGACGATAAAATAATTTAACAATGGAATTAGCCACCTCAGAGCTTAACACCGAATAAACCGGCAGACTGGCAATGGTTGAAAAAGCTGGTAAAAAGTTGTTATTGGTATAGTATCCCCCCGCAAGACGGGCCCAGAAATATTTGTTGAACTTGAACCAGTAAATGGCCTTTAAATCAATCTGCTCTTTCTGGCTTTCAAGGCGGGCGGTAGAGTTGCGGCCAACAGCATAGCCCCAGCGCAAATCAAGCTGGTTGGCAAGTGCCTGGTAGATTTCAAAGCTCTGGTTGGTCATAAAAAAGCGGCCAAACATAAAATGATAGGTGGGGCCGGCGCCCTTTATTCGGCGCCAATCAAACTGGTAACCACCGGCAATATAAAAGGGCCACCACTTCTTTGCATCGAAGTGCCAGCCATAGTTCAAGTCAACTTCGAATTGTTTCATGGCTGGCTCTAAATAGACACCCTGATCTGTTGTTTTATGTGAAAGATAACGTAGATCAAGCAAATATCGAATACGGTTACGCTCTTCTCTATCATAGAAATCGGTAAGGCGCAGCCGGCCCTGCCAGGTTGATAGTTGCCTGAAAAAAACAAAGTCTGTTGTAAGCTCGGCCCGGTTGCGGCTGCCATAGACCCTGGGTTCGCTGGCCAAAAGCCCTGCAGCCAGTTGAGCCGCCCCCGCGTTGGCCGCATAGACCGAAAGGCTGGTGGTCTTTTTTTCATACACAAATACCCCCAGAATCATGCCCCCGCCCTTTATAAAATAGGGGTTCACACTGACGCGGGTAAAGTATCGTTGAAAAAAGTCGGCATTGAACAGGCGGTTAACCCGCTGCTTCATCTCAACCGCATTATAGGGTTTACCAATCTCAACATCTAAGATTTCAAGCACGGCCCGCACCCGGTGGGTGCCCTGCACTTCAACTCTGGTTATCACATTTTCGTTGATGTTGACCACCAGGCGGGCCTGCCCAGCACCGGGCAGCTTGCGCATAAATACATTTTCTAGCAGCACATAGGGGTAGCCAGCTGAATTATAGGCCTCGGCCGTAAGCTTTTTGGCCTCATCGAGTAGCGATTTATCAAACTTCTGACTTAAAAAGATGGCCTGAATTTTCGCCGGTAACCACCCCAGGGTAGAAACGGTCTGCCCCTCAATCACAACATCTGTTATGGTTAAATCACGGTAATCATCAGGCAACTGCCAGCTCTGGGCTTGAATAAGTGAGAGAGTGAAAATGCTGACGAGAAAAAGACGAATCAATCTTCTTTCTTGGCAATTTCATCATTAGTGAAGATCAAATAATCTAGTTCGACCAGCAGAATGATTTTTTCATCGGCCTTGGCTACGCCCCGAACCAGGGTGCGCGTCTTCTCATTGACCACATCAGGGTTTTTTTCAATGTCATCGATTGAAACATTCACCACCTGATTGACATTATCAACCACCATGCCCACAAGCTTACCATTGTGGTTTACTACGATGATACGGGTGAATTCATTATGTTCGCGCGGCTCAAAACCGAATTTCTGACGCAAACCCACCACCGGAATAATATTGCCCCGCAGATTCATAACACCCAGAATAAAACCCGGGGTACGGGGTAGCTTTTTGATGGTTTTCATACGAATGACTTCTTGCACCTTTTCAATTTCAAGCCCATAATCTTCACCACCTATATTGAACACGATCAATTGCAGCATGCCCGCCTGGGCCGCTGTTTCGGTGTGAAAACCAGCCATTGAATCTTCGTTGGTTTCGGTCATCTACTTAAATTATCGGCTAACAGGGCGGCCAAGTAAAACTTCGCTATTCGTCTTCAAGGGCAGTATCAGGGGGGCCCACATCTTCAGCGGGCTCAAACTGGGGCTCTGTCTGCCGCTGATAAAAACGATACATCAGCAGGCCAATGATGGCCAGATTGTTTAGAATGATCCATAGAAAGCTGACCCCGGGAAAGAGAAAATAAATCGAGAAATTCTATGACACAATTGCCACCGAGAAACC
>CAZHLC010000641.1:0-3048 GCA_964532545.1 uncultured Leptospiraceae bacterium
CTTCGTCTTGGCCCTGCTTTTGCTGGCCGCTGCTTTTTTGGTCGAGGCCTTCTTACCCTGCATTTTGTTTACCACAGCGGGCAGCGCCTTGATAAATTTGCGATCATAAGGAATCTTCTTCAGCTTGCGCAAAACGGGCACCTTGCTCATGGCCCGCTCGCTGATGGCGGTGATGGTGAGTGAGGGGTTTACACCCACGTTGGCTGAGATCATTGAGCCATCACAGACCATCATGTTTTCGTAACCGAACACCTGGTTGTTTTTATCAATTACCCCTTCTGAGGCATCTTTACCCATGGTGGCGCCCCCCAGAATGTGAGCGGTAGTGGGTATGCCTACCAGGGTCTCGGTATTCAGGTTAAACAGCTGGGCATTCGCCTTTTTGATAAAACGATCACCAATTTCAAACGACTGTGGTATAAATGATGAGGGGGCTTCACCTTTTGAAAGCTTTGACTTCATGCCACCGAGGCCCAGTTTAAATCTCAGGGTTGAATCAAGGGTCTGCATAAAAAGCAGAATCTGGGTGCTCTTGGCAAAGTCTTTAACAAAAAGAACCTTAAGGTATTGCAGGGGGCTGTCTAGTACCCGCTTAAATATTTTCAGCAGTCTGATAAAAACATTTTTTCCCGTAGAAGCCGGAAACATCAACAAACGCCAGAAACCAGAACCCGAGGGGTAACGTACCGGTTCAACGTGACTGTTGGCGTCGGTGTGCAGAATAGAGCCAATGGCAATACCCTTTGAAAAGGTTTTGCTCTGGTCGAACGAGGTGGCTGCCAGAATACTTTCATTATTGGTGCGAATATCATTACCCAGCTCTTCTGAAAGGTTGGGTAACGAACCCTTTTTCTTGAGGTTTAAGAGTAGTTTCACCGTGCCCATGACCCCGGCCGAAAATATTACCCCTTTGCTGGTAACCTTGTGTTCATGGCCGAAGTAATGACTGGTTTTTTTGAAGAAGATGTTGTACCCGCTGGCGCCCGATTCACCATCAATGGGCTCAACATTGGTTACCATGGCCTCGGCCTGAATCTTGGCCCCGTATTTCTGGGCGAAGTAAAGATAGTTTTTATCAAGAGTATTTTTTGAACCAAAGCGGCAGCCAATCATACAGGCCCCGCAGAAGTTGCAGCCCGTGCGTTCAGGCCCCTGCCCGTTGAAGTAGGGGTCTTCGTTTTTTTCGTTCATCTTGCCGAAATAGACTGCTACATTGGTGGGCTCAAACTTGCCTTCGAGCCCCATATCATCACCGATTTCTTTGAGAATATCATCGCCGGTAAAATATTTAGGGTTTGCATTGGCCCCGAGCATCTGCAGTGCAGTGGCATAGTGGGGTTTGAGTTCTTTTTCCCAACTTGCAAGATGTGACCAGCTTGGTGATTCGAAAAAGGGTTTCTTAGGTACGGGCAGAGTATTGGCATAGACAAGCGAACCGCCGCCTACGCCGGCCCCTGAAACCACGGTAACGTGTCTGAAAAAGTGCATCTGAAAAATGCCGAAGAATTTAAAAAGGGGGTTGAAGAACCATTTACGCAGATTCCAGTTTGATTTGGGAAAGTCTTGGGGCGACTTCCAACGGCCTTTTTCAAGCACCAGCACCCGGTAACCTTTTTCTGAAAGTCGCAGAGCAGACACAGAGCCGCCAAAACCAGAGCCTATAATAACATAGTCGTAATCTAATGTATGGTTGGTGAAATCATTGCGCATACTAGAAGGCTGTAAGTGTACTTCGGGGCGTCAATGAAAATGCTGGCTATTTCTTGACCGCCCATCTCAAACTCTGATTGTTCATTTTATGTCAGAACAGCGGCGCCAGAAAATAAAGGCCATGGTTCTACTCAGCAGTGCTGCCATTACCGTATTAATTTGTCTTATACTTGGCTGGTTTGCCAGTTTTCGCTTTGTCTGGGTGGGTGTTATCATGGTCTCAGTGCTGGCTATAATCTTATTGCTGGCAGCCAGGCGTTTAGAGGGTATCGCCAGGGTACTGCGCCTGACCCTGGGTGCGCTTCTGCTGCTTGCCTGGCTGGTGACATTTTACAAAAGCACAATTGAACGGCGCTATTTTTTTCACTATGATCATGCTACTGCAGTTGATGTTGAGAAAAAGATTGAAAATTTTAAAACACGCGCCGCTGCTGATAACGCCCTCTTAGATAAGGGGCAAAAGAAAAAAAAAGGAAAATAATTGCAAGAGTCATCTTACAACGGGCCAGATGATGCGGCTGCCCTGGCTGAACAGCAGCCCTTCAGTGTCTACCGGGTAACCCAGCTGATTGAGCAGAGCATTGGTGATAACCCACTGCTGCGCAATGTTACGGTTGTGGGCGAGATTACCCAGTACCAGCGCCATACCTCTGGCCATATTTATTTTACACTCACCGACAAAGAAGTTCTCGGCTACGATAATTATGGTAAACCAAAGAAAGCAGTGATTCGCTGCAGCTTTTTTCGCTATAATAACAAAAAACTGAATTTTGAACCCAAACCCGGCATGGAAGTTATGGTCTCGGGCCCGGTATCAATCTATTACCAGGGTGGCTCATACAGTCTGAATGTGAGGCGAATGGTTGAGGTGGGCCAGGGCAATCTGCTTTTGAAAATTCAGAAGCTCAAGCAGCAGCTGGTTGATGAGGGGGTTATAGATCCCCAGAAGCGTAAAACTCTGCCACGCCTGCCTCGAACTATCGGGGTAGTAACCGGCCTCGGCAGCGCTGCTCTGCGCGATATACTCAAACAGGTGCATGACCGCTACCCCAATGTGAATGTGATGATTGCACCCTGCCGCGTGCAGGGTGATGCCGCGGCTGCCTCAATTGCTGCAGCCATCGCTGAAATCGCAAAACCCCAATGGCAGTGTGATCTGCTGATCGTGGGCAGGGGCGGGGGTTCGGCAGAAGACCTCATGGCCTTCAATGAAGAACCCGTGGCCCGAGCTGTTGCTGCCTGCCCACTGCCGGTGATATCTGCGGTGGGCCACCAGATTGATCACCCTATCAGCGATGATGTGGCCGATGTGGCGGCAGCTACCCCTACTGATGGCGC
>CAZHLC010000642.1:0-1190 GCA_964532545.1 uncultured Leptospiraceae bacterium
TGATCAGGCAGTATCATTATGCGCTGGCCCCAGTGGCCACTGGCACAGAATAAATTTTTGGGCCCAGCCGGCCAGCGGCGTTTTAACCCCATATCTTCAACACCCCGGTTCAACCACCACTGGGCGCCTGGTTGATTACCTTCGAGGTTCTTCTGGGTAAGCTCGGTGGTATAATAACCGGGGGCAACTTCGGTGGTGAAGGTTACCCAGCCTTCGGGCAGCAGGCGTTTACCTGACCAGACCCCATCGTTCAGATATAGAAAACCGAAACGGGCAAAGTCCCGGGCTGAGGCATAAATGTACGATGAACCTACATAGGTGCCGGCTTTATCTTTTTCAAGTACTGCGCTTTTCATACCAATGACATTGAAGAGGCGTTGCCAGGGGTAATCGGCGTACTTGTCTTCGCCTACAATCTGTTTCAGCATCAGCATTAGCAAGTTGCTGGTGCCGCTTGAGTAGTACCAGTGGCTGCCTGGCTCAAAAGCCAGCGGCACATCGGCAGCAAAGTCACCCATATTCTGGCGGCCTCTGGTATAGAGCATGGCCACTACGCTTGATTTGAGGGGTGAGCCTTCGTAGCCTTCATTCCATTGCAGGCCCGATGACATCTGCAACAGATTACGTATCTTTACTTTATCTTTGCCGCCTTCTTTTAAGGCCGGGTGATATTTAGCCGCCGAATCATCAATAGATACCTGACCGTCTTTGACCGCCATGCCATAGAATGTATTTACGAAACTCTTGGTCATTGACCAGCCTAGATGGGGTTTGTCTTTGTCGTAGCTGCGGGCGTATTGCTCATAGACAATATATCCATCTTTTATTATGAGAAATGCATTGGTTCGAATGCCCTTTCGATCTTGGTCATCGCCAGTTCGGTCAAACAGGTAGCGGCTGAGGGCTGCGACCTGTTCTTTGTTACCGGTATTTTTGCGTTCTCGCCAGCTCGAAGTGGGCCAGTAAGAACGCTTTTTCGGGGTTATGGTAATACCAGTCTGGTCAGCACCTTGCTTATTAAAAAGCCGGGTTTTCTCACCGCAGGCGGGTACAAGTATAAAAATAATCAGTAGGTATGTGAACTGGCGCATTTACCGGTAAATGGTAATAATAAGGGCGAATGGTCAACAAAATGTTCAAGACAGTTTAGAGGTAACCCGTGCCAAAACCTGGCTGCGCAAAATTTCACC
>CAZHLC010000642.1:1290-3048 GCA_964532545.1 uncultured Leptospiraceae bacterium
TTCGAGAAGACCGGGTGCTTTTAGCTTGCGGGTACCCAGGCTACGTCGCGGCCCTTGGTGGCCCAGAAGATGGTGTGAATTTCTTTCACCGCATCGAGAAGCTCAGTTGCGTGCTGAACGCTCACCTCAACCTTGCAGGCCGAGCAGAGCTTGGCAGCCTTCCAGAAGGTGTCGTGCAGGTTGGGGTACTTCTCAAGATGGGGTGGTTTGAAGTAATCTGTCCATAATACAAGCAGGTGCTCTTTAGTTTCATGAGCCTGCTCTTCTTTGATCGCAACGTAGCGGGCCAGGGTATTGTGATATTTAATAACCGCATCTTTATCGTCTGGCTTGGGAATCTCAAGATCAACGATTTTCTTGGTCATCGATAATACGGCTTCTGCAGTTACCCTTGCTGATGCAGGGTCGTATACGCCACAGGGGCCGTCACAGTGGGCGTGAGCGATTTCGAACTCACCCTTACGAATAATCTGGTTAATAAGTTTTTTCATGGGTTTACCTCTAGTTAGATTGTTTTGCCCGCTTAACTGCGAAAATCATCAATGCGAGAGCGCCGATGATGGCAGGTGCAACATGCAGAGCAGATGAAAGATAGTGACCAAGACCTGACTCGATAGCGCCATGGCCCGGGTGGGCGAACAGCATGCCTGCTGCGCTGGTTAAAAATAGAATACTGAATGTAAGCAGTTTCATGAAACTTTCCTTTTTTTTTAAATACTTTGTAAATTTGTATCGAATTGATACGTTCTTGGCTAAGCAATAAATAATAGTCTGATGCGGCAATAAAAATTTATTTGCTTTTTAAATTTAGACGCTATTTAAACGGCGAGCTGGGCTTTCAGAAAATCAAGCTGGGCTTTCATTGCTTTTTCAGCGAATTCACCGGTAAAGGGGCCAAAGTGATTCATGGGCCATTTCAACATCTGCACGTTTTTGATTTTCTGGGCCGCAGCTTCAACAACCGCCGGTTTAATACCCTTATCGTTTGCCCCATAGATGATCTGCACTGGGCAATCAAGTTTGCTCACCTCAGTAATGGGGCGATAAATAGCTATTTCAGCAATCGAGCGGGCAGGCATGGCATTCTGCCAGCTGGTATCTTCGGGTAGATGATTCATAATCTCTTCGTACCAGCCAGCAAAAGTGAGAAATGCATTATCGCCGGGCCGACCCACTATAGGAATTGTTACGTCTTGTTTAAAAACGTTGTGAGAGACCATATCTACAATTGAAAGGGCAGCACCACCAAAGGCCTGAGTAAGGTTCATCTGGTCGAGTGTGGCCCAGGCATCAATAAAGGGCACCAGTACCGAAATTGCTTTAATATTGGCCGCTCTGGCAGCAGTAACAAGTGAATGGCCACCGCTGAAAGAAGCGCCCCACAGACAAATGCGCGATGAATCTAACTCGTTGTGCTGGCGTACATGGTCAATAGCCGCAAGATAATCACCAATATGTCGCTCTGGGCTTACGTAGTTTCTGGGTAACCCGTCACTGTCACCGAAGTTGCGGTAATCAAACAGATAAACCGCAAAACCATTTTCAGCAAAAAAGGCGGCATACTCAGGCAACTTCCAGCTGCGTTCGGCACCGAAGCCGTGGGCCATCACGATTACCGGAGGTTGCTCTACTTCAGGCCGGTATAGCCATGCGGCGCAGCGGGTGCCATGGCTTATGAAGGGCTCATCAAAACGGTGAAACTGCATATTAGCAACCTGCAGGGGCGTCTCAGGGGGCCAACTAGAAAACGGGTTAAAG
>CAZHLC010000643.1:0-3035 GCA_964532545.1 uncultured Leptospiraceae bacterium
CAGACCGTATTGAAATACCATGGCCTCTAAGACCTCAAGATCAGGTTTATTGTACGAGTGAGGCACCTGCTTCTCAACAGAAATGGTTCCGATACAATCTTCACCAATTAGCAAAGGCACACACATGATGCTCAGAGCTGGGCCAAATTCATTCAGCATATCGTCATCGTCTGCAAGGTTGTTGATCAGGGCCGGCTGTTGGTTCATAAACACCTGCCCCGAAAAGCTGCCGTCATAGGCCAGGGGCAGCAGGGGTTCGTTCGACTCAACCAGGGTGGCAATCGGGGCCAGCTTTTCGTCGATCCAGTTACGAATGACCACGTTGTCGGCTTTGAAAATATTACGCGCCAGCCGCAGAAAGGCATACTTCAGGGTATCACGGCTCGTTATTAATGAGAACTCTTTGCTTACTTGGTTTATTATTTCGAGCCGGCTTCCTTTCACGGTGCCAGTAGAAATAATATTAGTGATCGCAGGTTTTTCAGCTTTTTGCTTATTTCTTTTAAAGGCTAGCATATAATAATGCAATGCAAAAACAATACCACGCTATTTTTGCGCTCAACATGTATAAAAAGTATACGATTCGCCGCCTGAATAACGGCTAACTGACTAGAATTTCACCGTTCAGCAATTCTTGTAGAAACTCAATGTCTCTTTTTTCAAAGGGTTGCCGCCCCTTCCAGCGCACTTTGAAATAATCAAGGGCGCGGTTACCCACCCGCTCAGCCTTGAAGGCCACGATATCAATACCAACAGCATCAAGCTGGTAGGTAATTTTCATCAGCACGCCAGGGTTATCATCAACTTCAATTTCAATGTTATATATGGTATCACTGACGGGCTCAAATGACTTAACCAGAAATGTGCTCTGTGAAAATATATTCAAATCAGAGAACATATTGCTGAGGTAGTCAACACAGGTAATGTTTTTATGAATTAACAAGGTGACCTCTTTCTGCATTTGTTCGCAGAGTTCATCATCAAGCTGCTCACCCAGGGGATGTTCGATAAAGAAGGTATCTTTCACCCCATTGCCGACGCTCTCAGAGCGGGCCGAAATCACATCCCACCCCCGTGCGAACAAAACCACCGAAACCCGGTTCAACATACCGGGCTCATCACGGTCGGCAGTGAACACAATTTTATAAAGACCGTCTTGGCCGGCCTTACCGTAAGAGAGCTTGATCTCGGCGTACATACTGGGGTCATGCAAATTGTGTGCCTGCACTTTCTTCTGATTTTGCCAACGTCTTTCACCTTGACAGCAAATCAAAAAGCAGCAAGCATGAGCTTGATGCGCCGTTTTTCTTTATTCATTACCCTGATCACCGCTTGCGGGCCCCTGCTGGCCAACCAGTGGCTGGCCCCTCTCAAAGAGAGCATGCTTAACCATATCAATACTGGCCGTCTACCCGGCTACCCTATGGATATCGCGGTTAAAGACGATAAGGTCTATCTGCTGGTGCAGTCAAAACAGAAACGGCGGGCTGATCGTATTTATATCTACAATATGTTAAGCAAGGGGCTGCAAAAACAGTTTCAACTTGAAAACAGCGGCCGCACCCATTACGGGGCCGGCCTGGTGATCAATGGCAATAACCTGTTTGTTTTAAACCGTTCGCGCTCTGGCTATATACAGAAGTTCTCAACCAGGGGCGCGCGCCTTGAGGCCTACCGCTTTAAACAGAAACCCGGGGGCAAACTCTATGGGCTGGCCTATGCTGATAATACCTTCTATTTCTCATCGTATCGCCACAAGCGCTCTACCATTTACAGCTTCTCACCCACCAGGGGGCTCAAGCAGCTTTTTCAAACAGCCGGCAAAGTACGTTCGCTCACCGCCCAGGGCCAGTATCTCTATATGTACCGTACCCACCAGTACCGCTACGCCGGTAACTGGCTTGAAGTCTACAATATGCGCAGCAGAGCCCGTAACAGCTATCGTTTTCTACCCCGCCATGCCCATGGTCTAACCACCCACAGAAAAAATCTGCTGTTTATGCACCAGCACCGGGGCGGCGCCCGCATCTATGCAGCTTATCTGCACAGGCAGAAGAAAATGATTATTGGTATGCCCCGGGCCCGCCAGGTCAGCGCCACCAAACGAATAACCAACCAGAACCGCAACCCCTACGATCTGAAATTCTGGTTTGCCATACCCTTCAGCCGCGACTTTCAAGAGGTGAAGAATCTTAACATCACCCCCGAGCCTGCGGGTTATACTGAAGACAGCTATGGCAATAAATGGGCCTACATACGCTCAAAAAACCTGAAAAAAGTTAAAATTGAATTCAAAGTGTTACTGGCCCAGGCCGCCTTTACGGTTGATGCCGACAGCACTTACCGCCCTGGCCGCCTGCCCGCTGATATTCGCAGCAAGTACACCCGCGAAACTCACAGCTTTGATTATTCAAGCCCGGCAGTAAAGAGCCTGGTACGCCAGGTAAACACCAGGGGCACCTTTGTTGATACCCTGCTGGGGGCCCGCGAGCTGGTCAACCGTAAGCTTGAGGTGGTGGGCCCTTCAGGCCCCGAAACAAAGGCCAGCCTGTTCTTGAATAAAGGCAAGGGCCGCTGCTATGCCCATACCATCTCTTATGCGGCCCTGACCAGGGGGCTCGGTATCGCCTCGAGGGCCATTGGCGGCTTTAAGGTGATTTCAGACAATGAATTCGACTCAGACGTTGGCGTACATGCGTGGAACCAGATCTACTTTGCAAACCGTGGCTGGGTTGACATCGACACCCAGATTGATGATCAGAAATCGGGTAAAGATACCTTTCTCTATTTTGGTAACCGCCTGCCTGGCTATGTTATTACCTTTATCGGTGCCTTTGATCAGAGCGATCAGAAAACCCACTTCGCAAAACGCGGGTGGATCTTCTCATACTGGTGGCGCAGCCTTGACCGCAGAAATCGGGCCAAGGTAAGGCTGGGTAAGATGAGCGCCCAGTCTACCGTATTGAATTATTACAGATGAATTACCATGCTTGAGAAGAAAGACCCAGGTAGCTTTGAAGAGTTTTTAGCAGCCC
>CAZHLC010000644.1:0-3021 GCA_964532545.1 uncultured Leptospiraceae bacterium
GAAACTGCGCCAATTTAAAGAAGCGAAGTTTGCCAAGAGTTCTGGGCAGAACGCCAAAGATTTCAGTTTTGCTCTGCTTGACCAGAAGCTGCAGGTCTTTTTCGGGCCCCTTGATCGCCCCTACCAGCAGATTGAGACAGCCCTGAAACAGCCCTCACCCTTTGTCTATCTCAGCCGCATGCACAACCAACAGGGCCTGGCAGAGCCATGGGCAGACCTGCTGGCAACCAAACAGCACCAGCTCATCATCAACTCACAGGCCCTGCAAGAGCTAAACAACGATCTGCTGGCACTGCACAAGCTCAGGGTGACACAACTTAACACAGGGCCCATCAATTCATATTTTAATCTGGTTACCTCAGCAGATCAAACCCTGGTCTACCTGGGCACCCCTGGCAAAAATGCTGGGGTCGATGGGCTTTTGCTGCTTTTTAAAGGGCCCTACTCAGAAAACTTTTTCAAAGGGTTGCAGAATATGCTGCAACAAGGCGCCCAACGGGTCAGACTACGCGGTGATAAAAGCAAAAGCCCGGGCGAAATCGTTTTCAATGAGATTATGTGGATGGGCAGCTACCACGATTCTGGCCAGAGCTTTTACCGTGATGAGTTTATTGAGCTATACAATACCACAGCCGAGACTGTTTTTCTTGGGGGTTGGCAGATACAGTGTGGCCATGCCCAGAGTCATACGACCCTGACCCTGCCCGCAGGCTCTGCGATCAAGGCTAATGACTACCTGGTACTTGGCCCTGCAGACAGGGCCTGGCAGCCCGATATCGTGACGAATGGTCTTCGTATCAGCAACCAGAGCAGTTTTTGCCGCCTGTATGATGGCTATAGCGCAACCCCGGTTGATCAGGCGGGCGATGCTTCAACCCCCTTCAACAGAGCCCAGGGCTTCGGTGAAAACCATACAGGTGCAACCCCCCTGCGCCGCTCAATGGAGCGAACAAACCCGGCCCTGCCCGGTGATAATCTCTTAAACTGGCACAGTAATAGTTTCAGCCAACAGAACAACCCTGGGCCCTCTCTTGGGTATCGCCAATTCACCTTCGCCAGCCCCGGTGGGCCTAACTCGGCGGCCCCACAAGAGCCCAGGGTCAAGTTGTTAATCACCCGGGTATTCACAGGCGCGCCCGGGGCCAGCAAACAAGAGTATCTTGCTCTGGTGAATCAAAGCCCTGATATTTTGCAGGTGGCAGAGCTCGACTTGAAACTCATCATCTACAGCAGCACGGGGGCTGGCTCAAACAAGACCCTGCATTACCAGCAGACAGCCATTTACCCGGGGGTCGAGTATCTGCTGGCCTCTTTTGATTATACAAACACCTCAAATGAAGCCCCGCCTGTGCTGGCCCTCTACAGCAGCAGCGGCAGATCATTGGTTTCAAACGGGGCCGTTGCAGTCAGGGCTGCAGGCCAAAACCACGATTTAGTCGGCTGGGGATCTTCAGACCAGTTTCAGACAGCCCCGGCCGAGAATATAGCCCCGGGCTCTCTTTTGATGCGGCGCAGCCAAAACGGCCAATGGATTGATAGCAAAAACAATTATACCGATTTTGACCGGTAACTTCAAAAAGGTTGACGAACGAATATTTATTTCAGTTGTGTCAGTCGCCTATGATAGAAGTAAACAATCTCACTAAGAACTTTGGCCCCTTCAGCGCCGTAAAAGGTATCGACTTTAACATCAATCGGGGCGAGGTAGTTGGTTTGCTCGGCCCCAATGGCGCGGGTAAAACCACAACCATGCGTATGATGACCGGCTACTACTATCCCACTGATGGTGATGTAAAACTAGACGGTGTCTCTATAAAAGAAGAACGCCAGCACATTCAAGAGCAAATTGGTTATCTGCCAGAAGCCGCGTCGTCTTACACCGACATGGTGGTAGCTGACTATCTCGATTTCGTCGCAGAATCAAGAAAGCTTTCGCTGCAGCAGAAGCGAGATGGTATTGACCTGGCCGTTACGTCGACCTCACTCGAGAGCAATTACTATCGCCCCATCAATGTTCTATCAAAGGGGTATAAACAACGGGTGGGCCTGGCGGCAGCCCTGCTGCATGACCCCAGCGTGTTGATTCTCGATGAGCCAACCTCGGGTCTTGACCCTAACCAGATTGTTGAAATTCAGAATCTTATTCGTAAACTCGCAGAAAATAAAACCATTATTCTCAGTACCCATATTCTGAAAGAGGTTGAGGCCTCGTGCGAGCGGGTCATCATCATACACAATGGCGATATTGTACTTGATGATAAACTGGCTCATTTGCAGCAAGATTCGCAGAATAAATACACCTATAAAGTAACTCTGAAAGGCAACATATCAAACGCCCGTGAAACCCTGGCACAAAGCCTTTCAACCGAACAGGTGGCCGTCAGCGACAGCCAGACCGAACTTCTGGTGCGCGGCGATGACAATGCCGGCGAAACCATCTTTAACACAGCGGTGCAGAACAACTGGGTTTTACGCGAAATGGCAGTGCAGCGACGCTCACTTGAAGAAATCTTTCAATCACTTACGAGGGGTAAATAATGTCAGAGCAACCTACCAAATCATTGATGAATTGGTCGAATATTCGGGTAATTTTTGCCCGAGAATTCAAGAACTATTTCAATACTCCGATCGGTTACATTTTTTTAGGTATCTTCATCGTTGTAATCAACTTCTTCGTGTTTTACTTTGCTAACTTCTTTGAAAGAGGCCGCTCAGCAGGCTCTTTCTTTGATGTGATCAGGCTGATGTACATGCTGTTTATTCCAGCAGCTACCATGCGCCTGTGGGCCGAAGAACGTAAATCGGGCACCATCGAAATGCTGCTGACCCTGCCCTATACCACCCTTGATCTGATTCTGGGCAAATACCTCTCAGCCCTGGCCTTTCTGGGTGTGGCCCTGTTAGGCACAATTGCCTTTCCTATAACCGTAATGATCAGTACCACACCTGACTGGTTTGTTCTTTTTGGGGGCTACCTGGGTGCCTGGCTGCTGGGCAGTGCCTATATTGCCCTTGGCCTCT
>CAZHLC010000645.1:0-3020 GCA_964532545.1 uncultured Leptospiraceae bacterium
AGGTTGTAAAAATTGCCCGGCGTTCTCTTAAAGAATATAAAAAATCACGAAACTTTTAGTAAGTCTTTTTGTGAACTCTTAGCCAACCTTTGGCGTCTAAACAACTCAAATACCTTGACAATTCAGGGGCCGCTAAGACTAGTGTGAAGCAGTAAAGGTTAATAATTAATTGTTCTACATTAATTGAAATCAAAATAAACATACAATCTAAAGGAGATTAAGATGAGCTTAACTTTTAAAGCCCGGGTAAAGACTGCCATCGTTGCACTCGCTGTAGTTGCAATTGCATCATTTGGTGTCACAACCCCCATTCAACCTGTTACTAAAATTAAATATGGTACCCTTGTGCCTTCTGGTACTGTCTGGTATAGATATGTTCGAGCGGCCGCCAAAGAAGTATACAAAAAATCTAATAAAGAGCTGAAAATCGTTATTTACGGTGGTGGTAAAGCCGGTTCAGAGCAAACCATGTTACGTAAGCTTCGTACTGGTAACCTGCATATGGCTGCCTTTACGGGCATTGGCCTCGGCCAGATTCTGCCCAAGGTGCGCGTACTTGAGCTGCCTTTCTTTTTCAGCAGCACCCGCCAGGTTGACAAAGTGGTGAAAAAAATGTACCCCACTTTTGAAAAAGACTTTGATAAAAAAGGTTTCGTACTGGCTGGCTGGGGCGAAGCAGGCTGGGTATACGTACTGAGCAAATCGCCTATTCGTTCATATTCAGATATGAAGGGTAAGAAAGTATGGGCCCCTGCTGGCGATAAACTGGTTAAGGCCATGTTTCAGCAGTTTGGTCTGGTACCAGTCTTTCTAAGCTTTGAAGCCGTATTACCCCAGCTGCAGACTGGTGGCCTTGATGCAGTATACGCACCACCTGCTGCTGCAATCGGCTTTCAATGGCACCGTGAGGTCAAGTACGTAACTAATGTACGCCTGGCCAATGCTACTGGCGCAACCCTGATCAACAAGAAAAAGTTTCAAAAGCTATCACCTGAGCACCAGAAGCTGCTTAAAGAGGTTTCTGAAAAGTGGGCCAAGAAGCTGATCAAAGCCAGCCGCAGAGCCAACCGCAGCGCTTTTAACACCCTGAAAAAGCGTGGCATAAAAGTTATTCAACCTGACAAAAAAGACCTGTCTGACCTGAAAAGAAAAGCACGGGCCGTTCAGGGCAAACTGGTAGGCAAGCTTTACAGCCGTTCATGGCTGAACAAAGCCAAGTCTTACCGTAAGTAATTTCTTTTATAGGGTGCGCCATGACTAAACTGTTTGCTGGCGCAACCATCTTAACTTTACTTTTACAAATTCCGCTCTGGGCACAGTACCAGGGCGGCGATTTTGTAACCTCTAACGAAGAAGATCTCAAAACCCGCTATAACGTAGAAAGCGAAGAAGAGCTCGTTCAAGACCTGCAGAGCGTTCTTAATCTCGCCATTGTTGGTATTTTTCCCCGGCGAAAAACTCAATGTCTCAAATATAAAGAGACCCGCACGTCTGCTAAAAAGGCCCTTGAGATTATACGTAAAGTCGTGCCGGTTCTACCTAAGAGTTACCGTATCGTGGTGATTGGCAATGCCGATAAACGCGGCCGCGAAACCTCAATGCGTGGCAAGCGGGGCAACGACTACTGGTCAGCCATGCGGGCCAAAAGCGTTTCTGACTATATTGTTTCACAGTACCCCGAAGCAAAAAACTTCATGCTCATGGGCGGCCAGGGCTCAAAGCTTAACAAGCGGGCTGTTACCTTTAAAATTCTGCCCAAAGCACAGGCAGAGAAACTTCACAGCAAACTTATTCGCAAGTTTAAGTGGGAATAGTATGCAGCATCAGCTGAGCGGCCGACGGCTGGGCAGCTGGGCAGTTTAGCAGCATGGCCAGCTATAACAACCATAGGCATTGATATGTTTCGCAGAGATACAATTGCAAAAACACTGTTGGTGCTCGGCAGTGCCTTGCTGGCTTTCATCGTCTTCTTCGTGGCCCGAAGCTTCATTGCACCCTTTAAAAGAGTTAATTATAGAATCAGCGGCGACTGGCTTTTCAAGCCAGATGCTGAAATTGGCTGGGTACCTGCAAATAACAGCAGCACCAGAATCTATTTCGACAAAGACAGGTACTACGATATGTTTACCGACGGCCGAGGGGCTCGTCGCAATTCACCGGCTCAGCCAGCAATAAAAGCGGCTGACTTTGTCGTGCTCGGGGGCTCATACGCCAATGGCTTTGGTATAAACAATGAATTGACTTTTGCCCAATTGCTTGCCCGAAAAATGCGCCTTAAGGTCGCAAACCTTGCAATGAACGGCTACGGCACAGTTCAGTCAGTTTTGCGTCTGAAACAGAATCTTGATCTGAAACCCCGGGTCATTGTTTATGCCATGATAGCAGATCACCGACGTAGAAATATTTCTCCCTGCGGGCCGGCTTTCGGGCCCTTTTGCCTGCCTGCAGCACACGTAGGCATTGCTAAAAATAATAAGGCTGCCCTGATGCCGCCCAGGCTCTCATTGTTTTCGTTCGAGCGATATCGCCAGTTTCTCAAAGAGGTTATTTTTTCTGAAACCTGGGGGCTCAAAGATGTTGTCTGGCGCATGCGTGCAGACTTCTATCTTTTGGCCAGGGGCAGCAAATTTCAATTTGAAAACAGCCTTCAGAGAAAAGATCAGGCTCTCTTCTGGGCACTTGATGAATTAAAAAGAGTCAGCCAACAAATCAGTGCTTCTGTTTTATGTGTCTTCATACCAGCCATGAGCCAGCAGGCTAAGCGCCCCACTGATATCACCCTTGCGCAAGATATGCAGTACAGGCGCTTTAGCTACATTGATCTATCACATTCAGTATCTGCACATTATCAGAAAAAGTCGGCTGCTAGTCTGACAATTGCTCGAGACCGCTTCGCTCACCCCAATTCTGCAGGCCACTCTCTAATAGCCAGAAATGTTGAGAACGAACTGAGAGCAGCGTTGAAACTATAGCTCATAACACCAGCTGACTGAGATATGCTTAGCCTTACCAACTCTTTT
>CAZHLC010000646.1:0-3020 GCA_964532545.1 uncultured Leptospiraceae bacterium
CGGTGGCCCGCACTCTATCAATTGAGGTAGGAATGCAGAACTCAGGCCTCGGGGTAGTGCTTGCTAAAAGCAATTTTGCCAACCCGGCAGTGGCCATACCCTCGGCTATTTCAAGTCTGGTTCATTGTTTAATTGGCAGTGCCGTGGCAGCGCTTTGGCGACGTCAGACTGTAGCAAAAAAGCAATCGTCAATGTGACGAACTGCCATCTGGTGCCTTACCTTTTTCTTTCAGAGTCAAATAGGCTTCAAGATCTTCTTCAGAAATAAACACCTGCTCATCGGGTTCAAGATTCATGGTGATGGCCCGCAGATAGTTGCGCCCAGCCAGCACCAGGGGGTGGTCAATACTGGCTGTGAGTACCATAGAATCGATAATCTTAGTCTGCTCGGGGCTCAACAGGGGCAGGGCCCGCAAATCGAAAATATAGGTGCTGCCGCGGGTGATGTTTTTAAAGCTGGGGTTGAAGATTTCGATGAACTGCTGATCCATCTTGGGGTCGACGTTGTTTACTATTTTAAATACACAGCGGTTGCCCTTGCGGTCGATTTCGATACGACCCGCCCCGATATTGTTCTGACGATCGATATCAACAATGTGGGCGGCCCGGTTGAGTTTCTGAATCAGCACTTCTTCTTTAATGGGTTTAACAATGTAGTCGATGGCCCCGCCCTTAATAGCAGCCTGCAGGGTTTCGCGGTCTGAGCGTGAAGAAATCATAATCACCGGAATATGACGGGTCTCTTGATTGCCCTTGATCGCTCTGAGGGCCTCAAAGCCGTCTTTCTTTGGCATGGTAATATCAAGCAGAATAATGTCGGGGTGATTATCACGAATCATGTGCAGGCCGTGATCGGCTGATTCAGCGGTTGAAACCGCGAATTTTTCATGATGCAGATAAACCCTGATTAATTCACGCAGGTTTTCATCATCATCGACAACCAGAACATGATGCATCTATGACAAATCAATCAGACCTATGCGGTGTGACAAGAATTTCAGAAATTTTGTTTCAATCTGTAACTTCGTGCAGCTTGCTGCCGATTGTCTGGGTGAGCTTTTCAAGATTCAAGCCGGTCACAGCTGAGACAGCCAGGGGTTTATATCCCTTCTCTTCGAATGACGAGAGCCACTCTTGCAGAAAATCTTCATCATCGATGAGGTCACACTTGTTAAAGACAATTATAAAGGGGCGCTCGAGCAGTTTTTCATTGTACGACCTCAACTCTGCACGCAGAATCTGCAGCTCTTCATACACATCGGTGGTGGTCACATCAAGCACAAACAACAGTACCTTCACTCTCTCAATGTGTTTTAAAAACGATAACCCCAGACCTACACCCTTTGAGGCCCCCTCAAGTATACCGGGAATATCTGCAATCACCACCTGCTCAACCCCCTCGAGGTCGAGCATACCCAGGTTGGGGCTCAGGGTAGTAAAAGGGTAGTTGGCCACCTTGGGTTTGGCATGGGTCAGCTTTGCGAGCAGTGTCGACTTGCCCGCATTAGGAAAGCCCACCAAACCCACATCGGCAATCAGCTTAAGTGAAAGAATATACTTTTTTTCTTCGGTCTGCTCGCCGGGCTGGGCAAAGCGGGGCGCCTGGCGGGTTGAACTTTTGAAAAAGGCGTTACCCTTGCCACCGCGGGCCCCCTTAACTACCAGATAGGGTTCGGTATCGTCAAAATCATGCACCAGCTCTCTATTTTCGGCCTCGAGAAGCTGGGTGCCCAGGGGCACCCGAATAACTTCATCGCGGCCCTTGCGGCCGCTGCGGTCATTACCCATACCGGGCCTGCCATTCTCAGCAAAGTATTTTCTTTTGCGCCGAATATGTGATAATGATAGAACTTTTTCAGAGGCCTGAATAAAAACCGAGCCACCGGCACCACCATCGCCCCCATCAGGGCCGGCAAATTCAATGTACTTTACTGAACGAAAAGAAACGCAGCCTGCACCACCGTTGCCGCCTTTAATGCGCACCGGTGTTTCATCTATGAATTTATGCAATGAAGAGTTTAGCTGCCGGGATAAACAGAGATCTGTTGTTTATTTTTGCTTACCCATTCGAATTTGACTTCGCCACCGACCATGGCAAACAGGGTGTCATCTTTACCCTTCTTTACATTAACGCCGGGGTTAAAACGGGTGCCGCGCTGGCGTACAATGATACCGCCGGCGTTGATTTGCTGACCGCCGTATACTTTGATGCCAAGTCGTTTAGAATTTGAATCGCGACCGTTCTTAGATGAGCCGCCACCTTTCTTGTGTGCCATAAGGCGGCTAGAAAACAGCCCCTATACAGATTGTAAAGCTGAAAATGGTAGCAAGGGCCAAGGCCAAGCCTTGGCAAAAAACCTAGGCTGGGTGTTGAAAAACCTCCGAAAAAGCACTCGGCCTCGCATGCGTCGCCCGTTGGGTCGCTGAGCGTTGCTCACCGAGCAGCGCCGACGCCCGACGGTTCCTTCGAAAAATGCTTCTCTGCGGCTACGATGGCCGCCGAGCCGGCGGTGCACACGAGGCGCGCAGAGCCGACGGCTAAAGCGGCCCTTCAGGCCTGCCTCGCGCCTTTCGGTTTCAACCCCCTGCTCGCAAGTTGTTTTCAACAACTTGCTATAGGTCAAGATCAGTGGCTTTCTTGGCGTTTTCTTCAATGAACCGGCGGCGGGGTTCAACTTCATCGCCCATGAGCATGATAAAGGTTTCGTCGGCGATGACAGCATCATCCATCGAGACCTGCATAAGAACACGGTTTTCGGGCCACATGGTAGTTTCCCACAATTGTTCGGGGTTCATCTCACCCAGACCCTTATAGCGCTGCACACCCCATTTTTTGGCATCTTCAGCCTGGCCTAGAATCTGGTTCTTCTCTTCATCGGTATAGGCATATACCTTTTCTTTGCCCTTGCTCAGCAGGTAGAGCGGGGGGCGGGCAATGTAGAGATAGCCGTTTTCAATCAGCTGGGGCATATAACGAAAAAAGAAGGTAAGGATTAATGTTCGGATATGACTCCCATCAA
>CAZHLC010000647.1:0-2522 GCA_964532545.1 uncultured Leptospiraceae bacterium
CCAGCAATTTTCTCTTGCCGCTGTTTCACTCAAGTAATGCCGGCCGCGGGGGAAACAGAGCTCACTTGTATAACAAAGAGATAGATCAAATGCTCGAAAGCGAATTCACGGCCAAAAATATAAGAAGACTGCAGAAAAAGGTGCAGCAACTCGCACCCTGGGTGTTCATAGGTTTTTCACAGCAGAAATTTTTTCTACGAAAAGATTTGCAGTTTCAACCCCCGATGACCTATACTGCCTGGTCATCATCTCTGTTTGCCCACTGAGAAAGTGTCACAGTGTGCTCAAAAAGTGGTTTTCAGGCGATTTCGATTCGAAAGATTAACCCATGCAGAAGCTCATACGGGGCCTTATTTCAGTTATACTTGCTATTCTCATTATCAGCATTGTTATATCGTTTGTTCTAAACCTTACATCTGATTATGATGTAGCTGATTTTGATTACCCTGAAACTACCAGGCAATCGAAACGTGTATCTCAGGTTCGTTTTGCCGTACCACTTTCTCACATTGCGGGCTATAACTATTTCTGGAAGCGTATGGCAGATAGCAGAGGTAAAGATACACAGGTGAATGATTCATCTGCCTTTACTGCCGTTGACTCGACATTTTTATCACGTAATAATTTAACCCATGCAGAATTTGAAGTGGCTTATTCGGGTCTGCTTGATGCAGATATGACTCTGAACAGAGAAAAGCTGGCTAAGACCGTCAAATATCTGAAAAACCTGCGCCTTCAGGGCAAAGAGAAAGTAGAAGTTGCCAGCGTAGAGTTTCTAAGCCCGTTTCTGGGCGAAGTGCTCGCTGGTCTTGAGATCAACTACGCCGGTGTTGATAGCCGGGTTCGCCAGGCTCTCAGCTCACAGTTTGAAATTGCCGATGCCATTCTCTCTGTGAATACCCGTCAGGCTGACGGCCAGCCGGCAGCCAAGAACATTGTTATTCAGCCTGGTTATGTTCCCCCCTATGACCTGAAAGGTCGCAGCAGGGCCGGGGCCCGGGCTCTAGCCATTCGCCGGGTAGCGCGGGCCATCTTTGATGTCTGGCGAGATTATGAAAAGAATAACCCCCAGAGTAATTTCAATCTTGTTCTGCGTAACAGTTATTATTCAGACAATGAACAGAATGTAGAAGCAGTCAAGAAAGGCGAGATGCTTATTCTGGGCGAAGATGTTTATGATCTACGAGAAATCAGACGCGATATTGGTGTCTTGAATCGAAATTATGGCAGACCTATAAAAAATGCACGCGAACGAATTTTCTTCGCTGTTGATCTCAGTAATCTGGTTGGTGTCTGGCAATCAGAGAATACAGACCTATATAAAAACAAAGAAGGCCAGCCCTTAAGCAGCAAAGATATGATCGATGCCGTTTTGAAACAGCGTCGTGGCCTTATTCGTTATGATTATGCCGGCAGAGTGATCGAAAACCCGTTACTGTTTATTTATGCTTCGTATAACCGCAGTACTGAAACCGGCGAAAACCGTAATGAGCAGTACCTGCCCTATACCAGAACAACCTCTGAAAAAAGAATCTTTGAACAGCTGAACATTCTTAAAGAAGTCTTTGAGGCCTCAGCGATCGGTACTGGCACGAACCAGGGCTATGTGGTTTTGGCCACCCCGCGGCGCGAGCTGTTTCCCCTGTATCACAATGCCTTTAAACCGGCTCTCAAGGTTGCAAATGCCATTGCAGATATTTTCAGACAACCTTCTGACGCAGAACGCGAAGCCCGCAACGCAGCTTACTATTACCGGCCCTTTGCCCGTAAAACCTGGTCAACTGGCTACCGCTCAAACCTCGCCGACAGGTGGGAGCAGGAGTTCTCACTGAGCCTCGTACGTAATTTTCTCAAGGCAAGGGTAAAATAATGGCCGAGACTTTAGAAGGCAGTAAGCAGCTTGATGCGGCCCTGGCGGCCATTGCGAAAGGCCGAGACCAGATTGACAACAATGACCTGAAACTGATCGCAAATCAGGTCAGGCAGCTCATTGTAGACATGGTGCACACGGCCAACTCTGGCCACCCGGGTGGCGCTCTGGGCCTGGCCGACATATACACCTATGTCTATTTTAAAGTATTAAATTTTGATACGAAAAATGTAAAAGACGAAAAACGTGACCGGCTATTGCTTTCAAATGGTCATGTATGTGCTGTGCGCTATGCCTGCATGGCTCTGGCCGGCTATCTGCCCATCGAAGAACTCTACTCTTTCAGACAGCTGGGCACCCGTTTGCAGGGTCACCCTTCAACCCGCTATTTACCAGAGCTTGAAAACTCGAGTGGTTCACTGGGCCAGGGCCTCTCTAATGGCAGTGGTCTGGCTCTGGGCCTGAGACAGC
Source organism: uncultured Leptospiraceae bacterium (assembly GCA_964532545.1). Classification (GTDB taxonomy): domain Bacteria; phylum Spirochaetota; class Leptospiria; order Turneriellales; family CAZHLC01; genus CAZHLC01. The sequence goes on from CAZHLC010000647.1 coordinate 2,342, forward strand.
AGAAGAACCCGGCACGGGTATTTGTGGGCATGTCTGATGGTGAATGTCAAGAAGGCATGACGTGGGAGGCTGCCATGGCAGTGGCCCACTATAAACTTGATAATATTATTCCTTTTATTGATTACAATAATATTCAAATTGATGGTTTTGTTAATGACGTTATGGATGTTGGCGATCTGGC
>CAZHLC010000647.1:2553-3020 GCA_964532545.1 uncultured Leptospiraceae bacterium
CTTCGGCTTCAAAAGTATGGTGATCTCAGGCCATGACTTTGATGAGCTGAAGCAGGCCTTTGACTGGGCCCAGCAGCAAGAGGGCTTTCCTAAAGTGATCGTTTGCAAAAACGTTCTTGGTAAAGACGTAAGTTTTATGGAAAATGTGCCTGGCTGGCACGGGGTTCCACCAAAAAAAGATGAGCGTGACAAAGCTATTGCTGAGTTGCAGGCCATCGGTGAAAACTTTCTTTAGAGATAAGTTAATTCTAAAAATCAGTATAGCAGTAGGCTTTGCACAGAAGTTTTACTAAATTAAATCAAACAAGCAGCAAGAGGTATAAAATGAATGCACTAACCCAGCTTACCGAAGATGAAAATGATTTTGTTACCACGGTAAACCAGTTTGCCAAAGATGTCATTGGCCCCAAGGGCATCGAGATGGATGAAAACAACGAAGTTGATACGTCTCTGGTCTCTCAGTTCTT
>CAZHLC010000648.1:0-3019 GCA_964532545.1 uncultured Leptospiraceae bacterium
ACCTGCTTGATACCCAGACCGGCACCACGTGGGAAAAATACCTCACCTCAACGCCCGCGGCCAGCTGGGCGAAACTGCAGAAAGATTAAAGAGCGTTGCCGCAGTAACGGCAGTTGATGGTTTCACCCTGCATGATTACGGTCTCTGGCAGCTGCGCACCACAACTTTTGCATGAGTCTTTCACCTCATAGTCTTGTCGAATTTTATCGCGTTTGATATACTCATGGGCAGCAGGGTGAAACAGCAGGTTAGCCCCGGGGTTCTTACCCATATATTCGAGCAGTTTGCGCTCAAGGGCATCGGGGGTCAGGCCGGTATGTTGCGACATTTCAGAGATGGTGAAACGGTCGCGACTGTTAATGTAGCCATCAATCATACCCTGAAGCCCGGCCTTCTTTTCACGGCGGCGACTGGTCAGTAGCAGAATGGCGGCCGGTGCGCCCATAACAGCAGTGAAGAAAAAACCCGCCGAGGCAGCACCCTTTGATTGTTCACCTTCAGTAGAGGCGAGAATGCCCATGGCCAGGGCCATCATGGCAAAGGCAGCAAAAACCCAGCCAAAAAATTTTGATACCCGGTTCATAAGAAAAACTGCCAGCACTCTTCAATTTGTACATTGAAATTTTCTGTCTACCGATTGCACTTTTTTTGCTTACAATCACTCTAGAGGCGTCTAAGGTTACCCAATGCGCTATATTGTTTTGTTATTATTCAGCACGGTCATCTTTGCAGAAACCGATTACAGTAAACTGCCCCGTATTAAAAAAGAAGTTTTCTACTTTGATGTAATGGGCGCCCAGATTAGAAAAGGCCGGCTTAATTGCAACCAGCAGAGTTTTAAGAGAAAAGGTAACAGCCTCGAAGGCACATGGGTAAACAAGCAGGCCACCCTGGTCACCCAGTGCAACCTTGACCTGCTACTGAATATCAAAGGCTGTGAAGAAAAAATCAACTCAACCTTCAGCATTCTTGAAAAGATGACCCTCAACTATAAAGGTAAGTGTAAAAAACAAATCGATCTCACCTGTCTGCGCGGCCTTAACATGAACAAGGGGCATGTTGAAACCGAATGCTCGTTATATGTAAAATAAACGGCGCCTGAAAAACAAAAGAACAACCAACAACCCGCCGCACAAATATAAAAACCAGTCACCGTATCTTGTGTAAAAACTTCTCTCTGCAGGAATATATACTTCAAACACTCCACTGGCCCGGGTATAAATGTCGGTGGCGCCTGTAAGCTCACCACTGGCCTCGATTAACACAGAGATGCCGGTATTGGTGGCCCGTACAATGGGCAGGTTAAACTCAACCGCACGCATGGCCGAAGACATGATGTGCTGTATGGCCCCGGGTGTCTGCCCGAAGGCCGCATCGTTGGTCTGGTCGAGAATCAAGTTGCCCCCCAGGTCAACGAAGGGGCGAATGCGACTGGCAAACACCGACTCATAGCAGATGGTGGGTATACCCCTGGCAATTTCTGCAAATGACATGACCACTGCCTCATCACCAGGCTTGTAGTTTCCCGCATTGGGAAATATTGACCGCAGAAAAGGCAGGTTCTTTTCAAAGGGAATATACGCAGAAAAGGGCAGAAGAAATATCTTATTGTAAAAATTCTCGACCCGGCCAGTTGCATCAAGCTGGGCCATGGCGTTGTACTGCTCGCCGTTGTGCAGAGTTCCGCTGATGTTGGCGAACAGCGGCACCCCTGTATCTTGCTGCAGAGCAATAAATGTATCTTTGTGATGATAGTAGTCATAGTATAGCATGGGCACTTCGGCCCACAGAATGGCATCGAGGTTTTTATGCTGCTTAACCAGGTCACGGGTCATCGAAAAAAAGCGCCGATATGGGTTGTTTACTTTTGTTCTTTGTTTACGAAATTCATCGGTGAGGGCAGGGGTAATATTGGGTTGAATATAACCAATGCGCAGGGTGCGCCCCTCTCTCACTTTCTGGGGAATCTTATGAAACAGCTGCAGCGCAAAGGTTCCGTACCACAAACTCACAACGACCAGCAAGCCTGCTATAACCACATGTGAGAGTAACCAGCGGCCGCGCTGCTTGAACATGAATAACGACCAGGCCAGGGCACAGCCGGCATAGCAGAACACGAACATCACCAGAGGCCAGCCGCCAAACCTGGCCAGCTGCATATAGGCCGCATGGGGCACCAGGGTGAACGTCATATTATCTGGCACCAGCTGCCAGATCAGAGAAAAACAAAGAGTCAAAGCCAGAGCTGGTTTGAGTGGGCCACTGGGTTCATGCCCCTGATTCAGAAAATAGAAAAAAACGCTGAATAGATAAAAGGGCAGGCCCTGCAGCAGAATAAAGGGTACAAAAAGCAGCCAGGTTTTGGCCGGCCCAGTACCCGCCAGAATGCTGATAGCGTTGGGCATGAACCAGGTTGAGACCACATGATAACACAGGGCCATAGCCAGCCCCAGAAGCAGATGCGCTTTGAGATTCTGCCCATACAGGGCATAAAAGCCTCGAATCATTATCGCCAGGGCCAACAGGGTGATGGCCGGGTGGGCATAGGCAAAGGCCGGTGAAGCCAGAAAGATCACCAGCAAAAACAGCGGAACATGGCCAACCGCTTTTCTCATGCCTAACTGAACGTTTTGGCTGGTGCAGACGTCAAATCTAATCTAAATTTGTCTTGCCAATGGGGCTGACAATCACTGAGGTATCGTATGAGTAAAGTTTTTAAAATCACCGTAGCTGCTGTATTTGCAGCCAGCATGTTTTCACCTGCAACCGTGCAGGCTAAAAAAAGAAGAAGTATCGTAAAATATCATAAAAGCAAGTTAAAATGCCCCGTGAGCCGCAAAGAGCGTCGGGCCTGTCGCGCCAAAGGCACTAATGGGGTGCGCCATACGGCCACGGTACCCGCGAAGGGCCAGACCGAATGTGTCAAAACGAAAAAGCGCCGCAAGATTTTCTTCTACGGCCAGCAGCAAGACGGCACTGTCTTTATCTGTAAAAACCGTAAGCTGTTACTGACCACCCA
>CAZHLC010000649.1:0-3013 GCA_964532545.1 uncultured Leptospiraceae bacterium
TGATTGTGGCCGAAGGTTTTGAGCGTATTCACCGCACCAACCTGGTTGGTATGGGGGTATTACCCCTGCAGTTCAAAGATGGTGAAGACCGTAATACCTATAACATTGATGGTACTGAAACCTTTGATGTTGAGGGCGAAGTCGCACCAGGTGCCACCATGACCCTTGTGATCAAACGTAAAAGCGGTGAGCAGGTCAAGGTTGATGTAACCTGCCGTCTCGATACGGCCGATGAAGTTCGAATGTATGAAGCCGGCGGCATGCTGCAGCGCTTTGCCAAAGACTTTCTTGAAACGTCGGTAGCCAGCTGAGGTAAGTTGAATGTCAAGCGTACCACAGGTAAAAATTCCCGCGACCTATATGAGAGGGGGCACCAGCAAGGGTGTCTTCTTTAAACTTGATGATCTGCCCGAAGCCGCTCAGAAGCCCGGTGAGGCCCGCGACAAGCTGTTGTTGCGGGTGATTGGCAGCCCCGACCCCTATGGCAAACAGACTGACGGCATGGGTGGGGCGACCTCAAGCACCAGCAAAACAGTGATTCTTTCAAAGAGCAGCGTGCCCGATCATGATGTAGACTATCTGTTTGGCCAGGTTTCTATTGATAAAGCTTTCATAGACTTCAGCGGTAACTGCGGCAATCTCACTTCAGCCGTTGGTTCGTTTGCCATCAGCAGTGGGCTGGTAGCGGCCGACCGAGTGCCTGAGAACGGCATCGCTACGGTGCGTATCTGGCAGGCCAACATTAAAAAATCAATCGTGGCCAGGGTGCCCATAACCAACGGTGAGGTGCAAGAGACCGGTGATTTTGAACTTGATGGGGTAACCTTTCCGGCTGCTGAGGTGCAGATTGAGTTTATTGACCCAGCCGATGGTGAGGGCTCAATGTTTCCTACTGGTAACCTGGTCGATGATCTTGATGTACCCGGTATTGGCACATTCAAGGCCACCATGATCAACGCAGGTATTCCTACCATTTTTCTGAATGCTGAAGATATTGGCTACAAGGGCACCGAGCTGCAGCCCGACATCAATGGCGATGACGCTGCCCTGCAGAAGTTTGAAACTATTCGGGCCCACGGTGCTGTGAAAATGGGTTTAATTAAAAACGTCGATGAGGCCGCAGCCCGCCAGCACACCCCCAAGGTGGCCTTTGTGGGTAAGGCTACTGATTATGCGGCCTCAAGTGGCAAAGAAATCTCAGCTAAAGATATTGATCTCAATGTACGGGCCCTTTCAATGGGCAAGCTGCACCATGCCATGATGGGTACGGCAGCGGTAGCCATCGCGGCGGCTTCGGCTGTGCCTGGCACCCTTGTCAACCTGGCGGCCGGGGGCGGCGATCGCAAAGCAGTTACTTTTGGTCACCCTTCGGGTACACTTCGGGTAGGTGCTGAGGCCAGCGAGCAGAATGGCGACTGGAAAGTCAACAAGGCCATTATGAGCCGCAGTGCCCGCATCTTGATGGAAGGCTGGGTCAGAGTGCCCGGCGATGCCTTTTAGTTTTTAACAGGTTTGATAATCAGGGGGCGTTCAAAGGGCCCCTTCTTAGACTTCGTCTCTTGTTCTACCCTGAAAGACTGGTCTATGGTCAGCATAGACTTGTCTTTGGCTGAGCGAAAGTTGCATTTCAGTGAGAAGGCCCTCACGTGTTTCTTATTAATGGTAAACTCGCCAGTGGCCGAAGTCTGATTTTGCCTCCCTTGTTCTAATTCACAATGACCATTGCGCTGGTAATCAGAGCTGGGGCGTACCTTTACCGTTGTCTTCATAAAATGCTTCTTCGTGGGCCGAAAATTGTAAATATCAGCCCAGTATACCTGCACTTTGTAATCAGCCTCTTTATAGGTGCCTTCAACCTGGCGGTACGACGATGCAAAAAGTGAACTTGAAAAGAGTAGTAATATGAAAACTGATTTGTACATAGAGTTATAGACGGTTTTCACCGGGCGCGGTTCATTTTAAAGCAGTTTTTATTTTGATATCAGCTTATTGATCTCAGCTGCATCGGCCATGTTTGGCTGCAGAGCCAGTGCCAGTTTGAGATAATCAGTGGCTTCTTTTTTCTCGCCCAGATGATGATACAGCAGCAGTGCCAGCTGTTTCAGAGCTTCTGCATTACGGGGCTTGAGCTTCACTGCACGGCGCAGAGGTTGCTCGGCTTCGCGGTAGCGGCCCAGTTCAACATACGTACGCCCAAGACTCAGATTAATACGGGCATTGCCGGGGTTTTTCTGGGCAGCCCATTTGAATTGTTCGAGGGCAGGCTCTCGCTCACCCCGCATTAAAAATATGGTTGCCAGGCTTGCATTGAAGTGCCCCTCAGTGGGTGAAATTTTCATGGCCTGTTTTATTGTGGCTTCGGCCTTAGAAAGCTTCTGCAAACGTCGGTACGTCTCGGCCAGCTGCAATAGATTGTAAGATTCACCAGGGTACTGCCGGCAATAAGCATTTGAATAGAATAAACCAGCAATAGAAAAGCCCCCAGCCAGTGCAGGCTCTGTAAAAAGCCGAGGTAGTGGTCAGCAGACCAGCTCAGACTTAGAAACGACCAGAAGCAGATCAAGGCGAAAACGGCCAGAAGATTGTGCCCTTTGAAAAGTGCTTCTGATTTCTTCAGATTGGTAAACAGCCAGACTGAAATCAGAGCCAGCAGCCCAAGCTGCAGTGCGACCCTTTTGCTGAGATCAGCAGAGTCGTAAATGAACCCCAGGTAGAACAGGGGGGCTACGATCAGATAGAGAAAAAACAGATTAGACTGCGTAAATTTCATATTTCTGGTCGTAGGCCACAGGTTGCCTCTAGTCAGATTAGTGAATGGGGTTGTATTGAAAAGTTGTTTGAAAAAAGGCTGCCCGGTTTACACAGGCAGCTTTGTTAACGAATTAGCGAACCCAGACTTCTGGGGTGTTTGTTTTACTGGCCTTGTTGAGAATTACCAGTTTCTTTGCGTCAACGCTCACCAGTTTATAGGTTACCGATTTACGTTTTTTGTCAGTGGGTGCAAGGGTGAACT
>CAZHLC010000650.1:0-3011 GCA_964532545.1 uncultured Leptospiraceae bacterium
CATAAGCATAGGTATTGAAAGTGAAAAGGGCAGGTAAATACCAATAGCAATGGGCATGGGGTGAAAACGATACTTAAGGCCGGCTTTATGGGCAATCAAATCTGCCACTACTACCCCAACGCCTATGATCACGCCGATCTGTATCATATCCCACGGAATGTTACCCTCTCCCAGAAACCCCTGGGTCAAACTGGCAAAAAGCCCAGCCTGGGGTGCCTTGAGTGCACCGGCTTCGCCGGTACCAATACCATAGGTTGAATGTAAGAGGCCAAGCACCGGGGCAAATACAAAGGCCGGTGCCAGTACCCCCAGCATTTCACCGAGCTGTTGTTTACGCGGCGAAGCTTTTACCAACAGGCCCGTTTTAAGATCTTGTGAAATGTCGCCAGCAGTGCAGGCAGCGCAGCAGACCACTCCTGCGACCCCCAGAATGGCCAGAGCCATTGAGTCTTTGCTTATGCCCAGACCAATGATTACCCAGGCCGCAATCAGCAGGGTGATGATGGTCATACCTGAAACCGGCGAGTTTGATGAGCCTACCAGGCCGGCAATATAGCTGGCTACGGCCACGAATAAAAAGGCTGTGACGATCATGATAGCCGTACTGGTCAGGGCGCTGAAAGTATTGCCAATAAGAAAGTAGTAGAGCAGAAAGGTTCCGACAGCGCAGAGACCAAGCAAAAACAACAGGGCGCTTCTGGGCAGGCTGCGCTCTGTTTCATCAGTTGAGGTAGATTGTTTCATCTGGGTGGTAATTTTGATGCCGGCGAGAATTCCCTGGCGGGCCGCAATCAGTGAGTAGATGCCACCTACAACCATGGCGCCCACCCCGACAAAGCGTACCTTCGAGCTCCATGTTGAGAAGACCTGTTTTACCGTAAAAACTTCACCGCCATCAACCAGAGGTAGAATGACTACCCAGCCAATAAATCCCCCCAGAAAAACCAGACTGGCAATATGTAATCTTATTATATAGCCAACACCCAGCAGGGCTGCAGAAATATCGGCACCGAAATAAAAGAGGCGCCCGCCAATACCAAAGGCCCACTGCGCTGTACCCTTGAGCAGGCCTACCAGGCTGATTAAAACTTTGAGGCCCGAGCCGGCCAGCAGGCCGTACAGAATCTGTTTGAAGCCGCCACCTGCTTCAGTACTGTGGTGGGCTGTTTCAAGTACATTGGCGCAAGCCACCCCTTCAGGAAACACCAGGTCTTGATTCTTTTTGATCATGGCCTCACGCAGGGGAATCATAAAGATTACTCCGAGCATGCCACCCAGAATGGCAATCAGGGTGGTAGACCAGTAGTTGAACTCTTGCCATGCGCCTACCAAGAGTAGCGCTGGCACGGTAAAAATAATACCAGCGGCCAGAGATTCGCCGGCCGAGGCAATAGATTGCACCAGGTTGTTTTCTTGAATGGTGGCTTGATTTCTAAAAAGCTTTAAGACGCCGATCGAGATGACGGCTGCCGGTATTGAGGCCGAAACAGTCATGCCGGCATACAGACCAAGATAAACAGTGGCTGCGCCTAAAACAACTGATAAGATGATGCCAAGCAATACAGCGCGCAGAGTAAATTCGGTTTCTTTGGCCTTCATGGTTATTTTTGGGGGTCAGCAACAACTGCGAGAGTGACTATGGTTTTGGCCACAAGTTTTTCTCGCTGACGCTTCTGGCTGAATACTTCTGCTTCACAGACGATGATTGTTTTGCCCGGCTTTATCACCCGGGCAAAACAGATCAGGGCTTCGCCGGTAGCTGGCCGCAGCAGATTGACCTTGAACTCAATGGTGAGCACGATTTCATCGGCCCTGACCAGGGTGCCGCCGGCACAGCCGCAGCTGTGGTCGGCCATGGTCGCAATAACCCCTGCATGCACATAGCCCTCGGCCTGCCCCTGCCAGTCTTTTACCTGCAGGCGGCTGCGGGTTTCACCGGGTTTAATGTCTTCAAGTTCGATGCCCAGCTTATTTATGAAGCTGGCCTGCTGCCACAGGCCTTTAGCTCTTTCAATGGCATTTTTGTCTTGCAGTCTCATCAAGTATTATCATCTGTTAAAAAGGGTCTGACTTGGCCAGAGTTTTGTTTTTGCATGCTGGGTTCGGTACTTCAATTACCAAGAAATTTTTCTTTTTTTCAGAGGCTGCCAGCCCGTTTCAAGATGGTAGTTCTTGCCGAAGGCAACCAGACTGCCGATGGGCGCTGGTACAAGGTTGATATCAGCGGGCATGTTCTGAATTTGAAATCAAAGTCACCATTAAAAGCAGGTCAGCAGTTGCTTATTGAAAAACAGACTGCTCTTGAATTGAAGGTTGTTGAAAACCTCAGCGAGAAAAATCCGGTTGTTGAACAGGCAGCAGTTACGGGGCGGGCCGGTGAACCTGAAGCCCCGATGTCACAGATGGTCGATCAGCTTCTGAATCTTGATGGTCTGCTGAGCCTGGCCAGTCTGCTTTTGCTTGAAGTGCAGCCTGGTGTTACCGAAATCTCAAGCCGTGGCCGACAGATTCAGTTCAGCCTGCCTCTGCTTAATCAGCAGAGAAAAATTGAGGGTATCTTTCGCGAAAAAGAAAATGGTTGGCAGCTGTTCATCGCGGCCCCAGAAGCCCTGCAAAATGAGCAACTCGAAGACGAATTGGCTGATTTTTTAAAGGGCCTGCCGGTGCTCGAAGTTTGTCTAACTTCATATGAGCATCTCAAATCGTTTCAAAACCCCCTCGACCTGCAGGGATAAAACCAGTTTACAAGCTGTGAATATCGTACACACCCGGTTTATGCCAAGGCTGATTATTTTACTGACTCTACTGGTGTTTTCATGGCCATTATATGCTGCACCCGATGCTAAAAAGAGCGCCTCTAAGCGCGATACCATTGCCAACGTGGTAGCAGTGGTCGGTAATATTCCCATAACAAATTTTGATCTTGCTAATGAAACCGCAGCCCTGAAGAAGCGGCGGGGTTGGCGTAAAGATAAACGAGATATACAGAGCCAGGTATTAGACCTGTTAAT
>CAZHLC010000651.1:0-3008 GCA_964532545.1 uncultured Leptospiraceae bacterium
GGGTTATGCGGTATCTGAACAGATCGCGAATACGCGGTTTAATATGTATCTCTTCATCAAGATAGGCATCGCGGTCGCTCTGGCTGATTTCGCTGCGGCGCAACAGCTGGTTTTCAAAATTGCGCATAATCTTCTGCAGGCGCCGGCGATCATCGGGCTCAAGCAGAGGTTTGTCTTTAAAATAAAAGGCAACATCAATGATGGCCTTCTGCGAGGTTTTGCGGTGGCGAACCGTGGGTGGGTTCTCAACCTCTGAGGGTAGCCGCACCGCCAGAATGCGGTTTTGAATTTCAATGACCGCCAGCTCAGGGTTGCCGGCCCCGCGGCTTAACTCAAGGCGAATACTTGAGCTGCCCCGCCTTGAGGTACTCTGAATACGCTCAATGTTTTCAAGATCGCCCAGCTCATGCTCAAGCGGCAGGGTGATGGCCTGCTCAACTTCTTGCGGTGAGGCCCCCGGGTACTGGGTGCTAATGCTGATGATATCGAAAGTAAAGTCGGGCAGCTCTTCTTTACGAATCTCATACCATGAAAATATACCACCGGCTACCACCAGGGCCATAATCAGGTTGCTGACCAGATGATTTCTGGTGAAATACTCGATTAGCTTATTCATTGGTCGATTTTCGATTTCAGCGCTTGAAACAATCTACCAGGTTCATCTGCGATCGAATCTTATTTTTCAGTGATTTTCGAGGGCTATTTGTGTTTAAAATAGACAAACAGACGCCCAAAGTTCTTAGAATCTTTGTCAATTCTGTGATATTTCTTCTTTATATGTTTTTGGTCAAGAAAGCGCAGCACCTTTTTCTTCAGCTGCCCCGACCCCTTACCGGGTATGATTTCAACCTCTTTGATCTTTTTGGCCACGGCCTCATCAATAATATCATTGAGGGCCTGCTCAATCAGGTGGCCCTTATTATAGATGTCGTGCAGGTCAAGTTTGAGTTTTGCCATCTTAGAGAAACTTTTTAATCAACTCTGCGGTTTCAAGCAATTCTTCACGGGATAGCTTCAACTTCTCGCGAGTAAAATTCAGATCATTGGCACTCTGCAGAGGAACCAGATGAATATGCACATGCTCAACCTGCAGGCCAATCATGGCCATACCAACTTTTTTGCAGTCTATGGCGGCCCCCACAGCTTGACCTACTTTCTGGGCAAAGGCCTGTAGTGATAAATACCTTTGAGAGGGTATCTCGGGCCAACGGGTAAATTCTTCGCGGGGTGTGACAATCACATGGCCAACCGCCAGAGGGGCTAAATCTAAAAAAGCATAGTTATCATTTTCAGAGGCAAGCAAGATAGCATCGTGCTCACCGGCGATCATTTGACTGATAATAGATGGCATTATTTTCTCAGGCGAACTGGTTTAATGATGGCTTCACCATTATCATCGGTGGCCAATTTCAGCAGATACTGGGCCCCATCATCGGCCACTAGAATTATTTTTTTAGCTTTGAGAGTATGGTAGTCTGCCTTGATTGAGCTTTCACAGAATGTGATAAGAGCAACAAGGGCAAAAAGAAGTAAGAATTTATACAGCATGTACTATGATTCTGTTTCGTGCGCAAACAGCAAACACAAAAAGGGCTGCCTCTAAGACAGCCCTTTAGCACGTCAGCTCTTTGTTGAAGCTTAATCAGCTGGCAGCTTGATTCAACTGAAACACTTCACGTTCAACTTCTAATTCTTCTTCACCAACAGTGGTTTCAGAATCAAGAAAGTTGGCAAACTCATGCTGCTCTCTTGTCATAGAACAATAGGTATTAAACACGAGGTTGATAAACTGTTTCAGAGTTTCTTGCGGCAGCGGCATGATAAAACCTACCCGGTACGAGAGGTGAATAACCTTGCGCACCAGCGAGCCGGCAAAATCAAACACGTCAATGCCCAGCACTGCGAAGTAGGGTTCGAACTTCATCACCATGGGTATGGCCGGTAAGATCATCATAAAACGTTTGGTCATGGCTGTGGGGTTATGTTTATCCCACCAGGTCATGGGCTGTGTTTTAAAGTAGTTCGTAGGCAGGGCGGTGTGACGCGACTCATCAAGATGAAACATCTTCAACACCTCAAGGCCTGGATATTTGCACATGGCCCCGAAAATGCTGAGGGCGATGCCTTCAACCAGTACATTCATACCGAAGAACTTTTCAAGGCCATCGGCCTTAAGAGCGCTTTCAAGAATAATGTACTCGTAGGCCGGCATACGCGGTATCTCAACGTCAAAGGCTCTGATTAACTCTCTTAAAACCACAAAATGCTTGGCTTCTTCAAGCACCTGCATGGTCAGAGCTGCCTTGGCGCCGGTTGATTTTACATCGCGCAGTACCTCGTTTGATACCAACCAGGCATAGGCTTCGCCATGGCCAATAATTGAAAGAATGGTAACAATGGCTTCTTTCTGCTCTTGGGTGTACTGCTCATTAAGAAACTGTTTGAATTCAGCAGTTTTGATACGGTCATATTCGCGCTGCTCAAAATCATTGAGATTGTCTTCAGCCATTTTGTTCAGCATCTGTTCTTCTTTGGTACAATCTTTAAAAGTCGACCACGAGGCATGTTTCTCAGCCTTCCATAAGAGCCGCAGGCTTTTGTCATAGTGTTTCTTACGCAGCTCTTCATTGGGGCCACCCAGAAACTCATAGCTCTCATCATCGTAGTCGGCCTTGCGACCACCCAGCCCGGCAAGGCCCATGATTTTATCATAGCCCCGTACCAGGGTATTTATTACGTCTTCGACCCGCTCATTGGCTTCTTTCAGGTCTTGGTTTACGGTTAGTGCATTAAAATTCATTTTTAAAACTCCTGATCTAAAATCACGAAACTATAATACATAAAATAGTTTGCGCCGCCAAAAAATTATAGATACCAGAGTCGAGAATCTGTATGCAGGGAGACATAATATCCCTAAAAACAACTCAAAATAGACCTTTAAGCAACTTTCTCATATTATTGACAACTCATGCGACAGAAAAAGAGCATTTCAATGATGCCCCAAGAAA
>CAZHLC010000652.1:0-3007 GCA_964532545.1 uncultured Leptospiraceae bacterium
CTGGTATTCAGGGCCGAATCAAGTTTGTCAATATCACCCATGATAACCACGTCAAACAGGCCATCGTTTACAGTGGCACTGGGCGCAAACTGCATACCACCGCCGGCATATTGACCATTAGCAATGGCCACCATGCGCATGCGACCACTACGTTGCAGGTGATCGTCAAGAAGCAGTTCAATTTCTTTATTTTCATAAGTCAGCAGTGTCTGCAGTGATGAAAGCAGAAAAGTACCGGTGCCGCCAAGAAAGCTGCTGCCGCTTTTATTCACTTTGTCTACTACCTCACCACTCATACCAAAGCTGGCCAGGTTGATAAAATAACGAATAGCCGGTTGCCCTTTGTGATCTGTGAAACTGACTTTGCCAATGTCAGCTTCAAGCAATTCACCATGAGCTACATGATGAACGGCTTCTTGTAGACTCTCAGAAATGCCGAAGGTCTTGCGAAAGTCATTGCCACGGCCTGTCATGATGAAACTGAAAATGGCGTCTTTGTTCATGGCCTGGTCATCTTTGATGAAGCCATTGAGTACATCATTCAGGGTGCCGTCGCCACCCATGGCTACAATTCGGTTAAAACCACTCAGCAGAGCCTCTGTGGCAATCTGGCCACCGTCTTTGGTAAGCGTTGTAAACTCATAATCAAAATCACCCAGATTTTCACGCAGAGTTTTTTCAATATTACCCCAGTTGCGCTCTGTTTCACCTGATGCTGACTTGGGGTTTACGATGATTTTTGTTTTTAAAGCCATATTATTTCAGCTGATATCTCTTTTTTAAACTGGCTATTTCTTTTTTTACTCTGGCCGCTGACCATTTAAGGCGTTTTGCCATGAATTTGGCCACGGTAGTGATGGTTTTCTGTTCGGGGCTGCCCAGATTGCCCATACCCAGGCGCCGTACGAACATATCTGTAAGAGTTTCTGCCATTTCATGACTCAGAGCAAAGTCAACCTGGGCCATGATATCGAGGTGTGGTTCTTGTAGCGGCTTTGCCAGAGATTTATTTTTTTCAGCCGCTTCAAGAATGATACGGGCCTGATTGCCATACATATGGCAGAGATAATCAACCAGAGGCACCCCAAAGGCAGCAAACCTGGTTCGCATTTCTTTTAATAGCGTTGAAAAATTTGGCATGTCGCCGGTGAGCAAGGGGGTAGAAGCCGTATGGCATTCAAGTGGCTCTCGCCCCATCTTCTTCAGTGAAAGATCGACGACTGTTTCAGCCAGGCCTCTTGAGGTTGTGTATTTACCGCCTTCTACGGTAATAAAACCGTCGATGTTATTTTCAGCAGTGTGATCAACAATCTCATATTTACGTGAGGCCTGATACACCCCGCCGGTCTCAGTCGAATCATCAACCAGGGGCCGCATGCCGCCGTAGTAGTGCAGTACATCATCAAGAGAAAGATTATAATCGAAAGCGCTATTGATTTCTGCCAGAAAGTCTTCGACATCTTTTCTGGTAACTCTGAAATCATCTGGGCTGCCATTGTATTCGGTATCTGTTGTGCCAAACAGGGTAAAGTCACGCCATGGCAGGGCAAAAATATGCCGGCCGTTGGCCAGTTGCAGGGTCAGCCCCTGGCCTTTAAAGAGCTGCCGGGTAATTATGTGAATACCTTTTGAGCGTATCAAGTGATGGTTTTGGTTCTTCATTGCCAGGTTTAGCACAAGATCTGCCCAGGGGCCCGAAGCGTTTATAACCATTTCAGCTTCAAGTTTGTACTTTCGATTGCTGAGAGTATCTTTGACCACCACGCCCTTTATACAGTTGGCGTCGCGCTGAAAGGTTTCGACCTCGGCATAGTTGGCAACCGCAGCCCCAAGATGTTCTGCTGATCTTACAAATTCAAGGGTGTGCTTTTCTGGTTTAAACAGCTGGCAATCATAATAGACTATACCGCCGCTAAGGCCTTTGGTTTGAATCCCGAGTTTCTTCTGCAACACCTTTTTCTTTGAAGCGAATTTAAACCAGGGTATCTTTGCAAAGCCCTTTGGTAGACGATTGCGGTCATATGATAGCAGCGAGTAGACAAACAGCCCCAGGCCCAGGTATAATGGGCCACGTTTGCCCCAGCCATAAGTTGGTATAAGCATGCCATAGGGGTAAACCATATGAGGAGATATTCTCTGCATATACCGTCGTTCTCTAAGAGATTCTCGCACCAATGAGAATTCAAGGTTTTTAAGGTAGCGCAGACCGCCATGTATCAGCTTTGAAGTCGCCGAGCTGGTGGCGTGGCCAAAGTCTTTTTTCTCAAGCAGAGCGACTTTGAGACCCCTGAGTGCCGCATCCCAGGCGATGGCGGCCCCGGTTATACCGCCGCCGATTACAAGAATGTCGTACTTTGTAGCGCTGAGTTTTTTAAGATCTCTTTTCATTGTTTGCCTATGAAACTGTGAATGAATTTATCTTGAATAAAATCAAGGTAATGTCTTTTGTCTGCGATTTCGTCTTTGAAGTGACCTTCAAGAATGATGTCTATGGCCCCGTATAACATTCCCCAGGCCGCTGAAAGCTGTAGAGTGGCATCAACTTTGGGCAGAAGGCCAGCCTTGATACCTTTTTCAATGGCTTCGCGCAGCAGTTCAATACGATTGCCGCGCAATTCAACAAGCTCGGCGAGTATCTCTGGTTTGAGGTTCTCTTTAATCAGCAATTGGTCGCACTGTTTCTGTACCCGGTACCCATCGGCATCAGCCAGACAGAACTCAACGTAGGTTGAGACCAGCTGTTTCA
Organism: uncultured Leptospiraceae bacterium; assembly: GCA_964532545.1. GTDB lineage: Bacteria > Spirochaetota > Leptospiria > Turneriellales > CAZHLC01 > CAZHLC01. Next base: position 2,747 of record CAZHLC010000652.1, read on the forward strand.
AAAGCTCAAGGGGCGGTTGTTCAAAGTTGACCTCTTTAAAGCGCTCAAAGAGCCTCTGGTTTCGGGATATTATGATTCGGGCATAAATATCGTCTTTGCTTTTAAAATGCAGATAAAGCGTGCCCCGGCCAATTTCTGTTTCTCGGGCGATCATCTCCATGGTGATCGATGCCGGGTGGTTACTATAGAATAAATCCAGGGCAGCCTGTACGATTTCTTCTTCTCTAGCTTGAAACTGGCGTGCTTTACGCTCTTTGACTC